>NZ_LZKD01000243.1:0-44686 GCF_001668695.1 Mycobacterium sp. E2497 | reverse complement strand
CGGGTTGACGACGCCGGGATGCTGGTGCCACTCGAGGAGCAGGACCGCCGCCGGTGGGACCGCGGCCGCATCGCCCGGGGGCTGGATCGGCTGCGCCGGGCGGAGGGCTCGACCGGCCCCTACCTGCCACAGGCGGTGATCGCCGCGCTGCACGCGACGGCGCCGTCGTGGCACCAGACCGACTGGGTCACCATCTGCGCGGCCTACGACCGGCTGCTGCTTCTGACCGACTCACCGGTCGTGCGGGCCAACCGCGCGCTGGCGGTGGGCTTCCGCGACGGCCCCGACGCCGGCCTCGCCGCCTTGGACGAGGTGGCGCACGACCCCCGGCTGGGCCGTTCGAATCTGGTCGCGACGGTGCGCGCCGACCTGCTCCGGCGTGCCGGCAGGCCGGCCGAAGCCCTCACCTGGTATCGAGAAGCCCTGGACGCCAACGGTTCCGAGCCCGGTAGGGAGTTCCTGCGGCGCCGCATCGCCGAGTGCGGCGGGTGACCACCCTACTTTGCCGCCGAACGTCGACTTGTTGCGGCGATTACTGCCGAAAACGCCCGACAAGTCGACGTTCGGCGTGCCGAGGCCTACGCCTCCGCGAAGTTGCGGGTGATGGCCGGGTCCACCGGGATGCCCGGGCCCGTGGTCGTCGACACGGTGATCTTCTTCAGGTAGCGACCCTTCGAGGCGGACGGCTTGAGCCGCAGCACCTCGTCGAGCGCCGCGCCGTAGTTCTCCGCGAGGGCCTTCTCGTCGAAGGACGCCTTGCCGATGACGAAGTGCAGGTTGGCCTGCTTGTCGATGCGGAAGTTGATCTTGCCGCCCTTGATGTCGGCCACGGCCTTGGCGACGTCCGGGGTGACGGTGCCCGTCTTGGGGTTGGGCATCAGGCCGCGCGGACCGAGCACGCGGGCGATGCGGCCCACCTTGGCCATCTGATCGGGCGTGGCGATCGCGGCGTCGAAGTCCAGGAAGCCGCCCTGGATCTTCTCGATCAGGTCGTCGCTGCCGACGACGTCCGCGCCTGCGGCCTGCGCCTGCTCGGCCTTGTCGCCGACGGCGAACACCGCGACGCGGGCGGTCTTACCGGTGCCGTGCGGCAGGTTGACCGTGCCGCGGACCATCTGGTCCGCCTTGCGCGGGTCCACGCCGAGCCGGATCGCCACCTCGACCGTCGCGTCCTGCTTGGCCGACGCGGTCTCCTTGGCGAGCTTGGCCGCCTCCAGCGGGCTGTAGAGACTGTTGCGGTCCACCTTCTCGGCGGCGGCGCGATATGCCTTGCTGTTCTTGCTCATTGATTCATCCAATCTCGTGGTTGGTTGTGGTTAGTCGGGCCGAAGCTGGCCCTCCCACGTCTTGCTGTGTTCGTCCCTATTCGACGGTGATCCCCATCGACCGGGCGGTGCCGGCGATGATCTTGGCCGCCGCGTCGATGTCGTTGGCGTTGAGATCGGTCTTCTTGGTCTCGGCGATTTCACGAACCTGGTCCCAGGTCACCTTGGCGACCTTGGTCTTGTGCGGCTCGGCCGAACCCTTGCCCACGCCGGCGGCCTTGAGTAGCAGCTTGGCGGCGGGCGGCGTCTTGAGGGCGAAGGTGAAGCTGCGGTCCTCGTAGACGGTGATCTCCACCGGGATGACCTGGCCGCGCTGGCTTTCCGTGGCCGCGTTGTAGGCCTTGCAGAACTCCATGATGTTGACGCCGTGCTGGCCGAGCGCGGGTCCGACCGGCGGCGCAGGGTTGGCCTGCCCCGCCACGATCTGCAGCTTGATCAGCCCAGCGACTTTCTTCTTCGGGGCCATGAGATGTTGGTGTTCCTTCCTGAACTGGGCGGGACGCCCGAGCTAAATCTTCGAAACTTGGCTGAACGTCAACTCCACCGGCGTCTCGCGGCCGAAGATCGACACCAGCACCTTGAGCTTCTGCTGTTCACCGTTGACCTCGCTGATGGTCGCCGGCAACGTGGCGAACGGTCCGTCCATGACGGTCACCGATTCGCCGACCTCGTAGTCCACCTCGACGGCGGGCCGCTCCAGGCCACCCACCTCGGCGGCGGCCGCGGTGCTGGCCGCGCCCTTGGCGGCCTTCTTCGCGGCCCCCCGCGGAAGCAGGAACTTGACCACGTCGTCGAGCGTCAGCGCCGACGGTCGCGACGTCGCGCCGACGAACCCGGTGACGCCCGGCGTGTTGCGCACTGCGGCCCACGAGTCGTCGGTCAGATCCATGCGCACCAGGATGTAGCCGGGCAGCACCTTGCGATTGACCTGCTTGCGCTGGCCGTTCTTGATCTCGGTGACCTCTTCGGTGGGCACCTCGACCTGGAAGATGTAGTCGCCGACGTCCAGGTTCTGCACGCGGGTCTCGAGGTTGGCTTTGACCTTGTTCTCGTAGCCCGCATAGGAGTGGATGACGTACCAGTCGCCGGGCTTGCTGCGAAGCTCCGCCTTGAGCGCGGCCGCCGGGTCGACCTCCTCGGCCGACTCCTCGGGAGCCTCGGCCGCTGAGGTTTCCGGGGCTTCAGCAGCCTCGGCGCGCTCTTCTACGTCGACCGCTTCACCCGCGGACGTGTCACCGTCGAAGGTAGTCACGGTTTTCAGTCCTCTCTATCTCTCGCTCAGCCGAACACCAGCAGCACCAGCTTGGTGAGGCCGAAATCCGCGAGGCCGACCAGCGCCACCATGAAGGCCAGGAACGCCAGCACCACCGATGTGTAGGTGAGCATCTGCTTGCGGTTGGGCCAGATAACCTTCCGCATCTCCGCAACCACCTGCTTGAGGTAGTTGTAGACGAAGACGAACGGGTTGGCCGACCGGTCCCCGGGCTTCTTCGGCTTTTTGGCCTTCTTGGCCTTGGCGCCCTTGTCCTCCTTGGCGGCCTCGACCTCGTCCGCCGACTCTACGTCGGCGTCCTCGCCGGTCTCGGCCGCTCGCTGGCGGGATCGTTTGCCGGTGGGGCGCTGCGGCCGCGTCACCACAGCGGTCCGGCCGCCACTCGCGCGGTCGTCCTCCCTGTCAGCGACGTCGCTCGTGGCGTCGTTGGCAGCATCGCCTTCGTCGCTCACCGCATGCTCCTTAGTTTTGCTAGTGTCCCGCGGGCCGCCCCAGTCGTGGTGGGCCATTCTTCCAGTGTCCACCATGGCACGGCTTCGTGTTCAGCAGGGGCGACAGGACTTGAACCTGCAACCTGCGGTTTTGGAGACCGCTGCTCTGCCAGTTGAGCTACGCCCCTTCGCGGTTGGCAGGCCAACCTGCGCTTACCTACCGGGGCTCACATGACACGCGCGCTCCCCGTTCTTTCGACTCACGGAAAGCGCGCTGATGCTGGGAAAACCCCGACGTCCGAGTGTACTCGATTCCCCTCAAACCCAGGAAATCCGATTACGCCGTCCTGACGACCTGGCCGGACTCCGGGTCCCATCGCAGGTTCTCCGACTGGTCGGCGTACTGGCTCATCAGCGTGGTGTACGCCTCCAGAACCAGCTCACCGTCGTCGTTGGTGCAGATGTTCTTGGTGACGACGATGTCGGCGCCGAACCGTTCGTCGACCGACAGGATGTCCATCCGGGCCCACAGCTTGTCGCCGGCCTTGATCGGCTTGGCGAACACGAACCGCTGGTCGACCTGGACGATCACCAGCGTTTCCATGCCGATGTCCACGTGCCGGAAGAAATCCAGCTGCACCAGCTTGGCGAAGATGGTCGCGAACGTCAGCGGGGCGAGGATCGCCTCGTGGCCGAGTTCGGCGGCCGCGTCCTCGTCGTAGTGGGCCGGGTGGCGGTCCTTGACGGCCAAAGCGAACTGGCGGAGTTGCTCGCGCCCCACGACGAAGTAGTCCGGGTAGCGCCAGATCATTCCCCTGATGTCTGTTTTGAGCGCCATGGCCTAGGCGAGGGTTGCGGACGCGATCGCCCTGCCGAAGATCTTCTTGCCGCCGGTGGTGGCCGTCAACGCGATGGTGATCGACTTGGTCTCCGGGTCGACCGACTTCACCCGCCCGTTGAAGACGAGCTCGGCGCCCTTGCCGTCGTTGGGCACCGGCACCACCGCGGTGAACCGCACGTTGTACTCGGTGACCGCGCCGGGGTCACCGATCCACGCGGTGACATACCCGCCGCCGATGCCCATGGTCAGCATGCCGTGCGCGATCGCGGTGTCCAGCCCGACGACCTTGGCCATCTCGTCGTCCCAGTGGATCGGGTTCAGGTCGCCCGAGACGCCCGCGTAGTTCACCAGATCCTGACGGGTCAGCGGGTAGGTCCGCTCGGGGAGCTGGTCGCCCACCTTCACCGAGCTGAACTCACGCAGTGGCATCAGAAAATCCCTCTTCTCCATCATCACCGGCACGGCCCGCCAAGGTCGTGTAGGTCTCCTGCACGACGTCACCGGCTTCGTTGGTGACGACGTTCTTGGTCACGATGATCTGGGTGCCGTGCGACACCCGCACCGAATCCACGTAGACGTCGCAGTACAGCTTGTCGCCGGCCACGATCGGGGCATAGAACTTCAGCACCTGGTCGACCTGAACGATCTGCGCGTCCTTGACGGCGACATTCGCGTGTTCGAAGAAGGCCGTCTGCGCCTTGTACCCGAAAACGCAGATGAACGTCAGCGGCGCGAGCAGGCCGCCGTAGCCCAGCTCGGCCGCGGCCTTCTCCTCGAGGAACGCGGCGTCGTCGTTCTGCACGGCGACGGCGTGCTCGCGGATCTTCTCCCGCTCCACGACGTAATGGTCGGGGTAGCGGTAGTGCATCCCGACGATGCTTTCGGATAACGGCACGGCTGAAATCTACCTAGTCGCTCTCGTGACGCGGCTAGCGCGTCTCCCGGTGCGCCTGGTGCTTGCCGCAGTTCGGGCAGAACTTCTTCAGCTCCATGCGGTCCGGGTCGTTGCGGCGGTTCTTCTTGGTGATGTAGTTACGGTGCTTGCACACCTCGCATGCCAAGGTGATCTTCGGCCGCACGTCGGTACTGGAAGCCATGACGGTTCTCTCTCAAATCTCTCAAGGTGTGCATTGTGTTGTGTTGTAGCGATGGCCGGACTCGAACCGGCGACCTAACGATTATGAGTCGTTCGCTCTAACCGACTGAGCTACATCGCCTCTGCCCGCCCCAATCCGGGTCGGGGCCGCCACGCCTGCTCGGCGTCCGCCGAGCCCCCTAACGGAATCGAACCGTTGACCTTTTCCTTACCATGGAAACGCTCTACCGACTGAGCTAAGGGGGCCGTTCACCCGAATCGGCAGTGCCGTGGGCCTAAAAGAGGGTACAACCTGGCTCGCAGCCGGACCAAACCACGGGCTCTCAGGGGGCGCTGTCGCCGCCTCGCCGCGGCTGCCACGCGCGGAGGTCGCTGAACTCGTCGTACTCCTCGGCCGCTGCGGCATCGGCTTCGGCTTCGGTGAGCAGGGTGCGCAACGCGAGATTGACGGCCTCGCGGGCGTCGGCCAGATGGAAGCGGCGTACCGCCTCGTCAATCAGATCGACGTCGATCTCGATCTCGACCTTCCTGATCATGCGCCAACAATACCCACTGGGCACACCGCCAATCGTTGCTCGCGGGAGGTTGTGCGGCGAAGTCCGCGGCGGCGCTGCGGGCCCCGGACGGGCAGGTCCTAGGCTGGTCACGTGTCAAACGACCGGCTGTACTTTCGTCAACTGCTCTCCGGTCGCGACTTCGCCGCCGGCGACACGTTCGCGACCCAGATGCGCAACTTCGCCTACCTGATCGGTGACCGCGAGACGGGCGACTGCGTGGTGGTCGACCCCGCGTACGCGGCGGGCGATCTGCTCGACACGCTCGAGGCCGACGGCATGCACCTGTCCGGGGTGCTGGTCACCCACCACCATCCCGACCATGTGGGCGGATCGATGATGGGCTTCTCGCTGCAGGGCCTGGCCGAGCTGCTGGAGCGGGCGGCCGTACCGGTACACGTCAACACTCATGAGGCGCAATGGGTTTCGCGGGTCACCGGCATCGGCCTCGGCGACCTGACCTCACATGAGAACCACGACAAGGTCAGCATCGGCGGCATCGAGATCGAGTTGCTGCACACTCCCGGCCACACGCCGGGCAGCCAATGCTTCCTACTCGACGGCCGACTGGTGGCCGGTGACACGTTGTTCCTGGAGGGCTGCGGCCGGACCGACTTCCCCGGCGGCGACTCCGACGAGATGTACCGCAGCCTGCGGCAACTCGCGACCCTGCCCGGTGACCCGATCGTTTTTCCCGGGCACTGGTATTCGGCGGAGCCGAGCGCGTCGCTGTCGGAGGTCAAACGCTCCAACTACGTGTATCGGGCCGCCGACCTCGGCCAGTGGCGCATGCTGATGGGCGGCTGAGGCGTTCGCTCGACCACGACGAATCGGCAACCGGCCTGTGATATAAGCGGAGGGTGGATTCCATGGGGTGGATCCAGGACAGCTGGAACGGAATCACGCACGCTGGGTCCAGCACCTGGATCGCGTGGGCGGCGTGGGCGGTGATCGCGCTCGCCGTCGTGACCCTGATCTTCACCAACCGCCAGATCACCCGCAATCGCCGGCTGGCCGCCGAACAGACGCGGCCGCAGGTCGCGATGTTCATGGAACCGCATCCCGCGGACTGGCACGTGATCGAACTGGTGGTCAGGAACTTCGGCCAGACCGCGGCGTACGACATCACGTTCTCGTTCATGAATCCGCCGACGGTGGCCGAATACGAGAACGCCACCGACGGCTACGCCGACGTCGCCGAACTGCGCCTGCCCCGCGAGTTGCCGGTGCTGGCTCCCGGCCAGGAATGGCGCATGGTGTGGGACTCGGCGCTCGACCGCGCCGAGATCGGCAGCGGCATCGAGTCCCGCTTCACCGGCACCATCCGCTACTACGACCGGCCGGAGCACGCGCACGGGCGCCGGTTCTGGGAACGCGAACGCGTGCCGCTGGAAACCCAGGTGGTGCTGGACTGGGACTCGTTGCCGCCGGTGCAGCGCATCGAGTTGATGACCACCCATGACCTGGCGAAGCGGGAGAAGCAGAAGCTGGAGCTGCTGCGCGGGCTGCTGACCTACTTCCACTACGCGAGTAAGGAAACCCGCCCCGAGGTGTTCCGCAGCGAGATCGAACGGATCAACGCCGCCGTGCGGGAGACGCAGGACAGGTGGCGCACCCGCCAGCTCGACGAGCCCACCGACGTCAGCCTGCGCTGGGGTGAGACCGAGGACGAGCTGGGCAAACACCACAGTGCGCCCGCGGGGCGGCAAGGAGCCAGCAACCCATGAGCGGCCCGGTCCACTACACCCTCAAGGATTCCGTCGCCGTCATCAGGATGGACGACGGCAAGGTCAACGCCCTGGGCCCGACAATGCAGCAGGCCCTGGGCGAGGCGATCGACCGGGCCGACGCCGACAACGCCGGGGCGTTGGTGATCACCGGCAACGAGCGGGTGTTCAGCGGCGGGTTCGACCTGAAGGTCCTCACCTCCGGCGAGGCGCAGCCGGCGATCGACATGCTGCGGGGCGGCTTCGAGCTGGCGTACCGGCTGTTGTCCCACCCCAAGCCGGTCGTGATGGCCTGCACCGGCCACGCCATCGCCATGGGGGCGTTCCTGCTGTCGTCCGGCGACCACCGGGTGGCCGCGCACGCCTACAACATTCAGGCCAACGAGGTGGCGATCGGCATGGTCATCCCCTACGCGGCCCTGGAGATCATGAAACTGCGCCTGACGCAGTCGGCCTACCAGCAGGCCGCCGGGCTCGCCAAGACGTTCTTCGGCGAGACGGCGCTGGCCGCGGGCTTCGTCGACGAGATCGTGCTGCCGGAGATGGTGGTCAGCCGCGCCGAGGAGGCCGCGCGTGAATTCGCCGGCCTGCACCAACACGCCCACGCCGCAACCAAATTGCGCGCGCGGGCGGATGCCCTGAAGGCCATCCGGGCCGGGATCGACGGCATCGAGGCCGAGTTCGGGCTGTAGCCCGCCCGACCCGCGCTGGTCAGCACGTTTTCGACACCGACGCCCGGGTACGCCGGCCGGCGCGCGCAGGCCGGCAAGGATGCCGAATTGCTGAGCCTGGCGTCGCGCTGCCATCCCGAGACGTTGCGCCAGATGCGCTGGGCCAACGCGATGCTCACGGAGTTGTCACCGCAGGTATTGATGAACTGAACGGCGAACGCGGTGGCCGCTGCCCGCCGCCACCGCGTTCTCTCGCCTCCTCGCGGCCAGTGTGGCACGTGCGGGACATGCCGTCACTTCACTGCCTGACGATGCGGCGGAACCGGTCCAGATACGCCGGCCAGTCCCACGTGGACAAGAAATCCTGCGTCGCCGCATACCCCCTGTCGCAGAGCTGTTCGAGGCGGCCCCGGGAAATGCCGAAGTCGAGCACGCTCACGTCGGTGGAGGCGACCCCGATGGTGCGGCACTTGACCCACGGCAGACTCAGCTGTGCCTGGTCGTGGCCGACCATCATGGTAGTGAAAAGGCTTTGCAGCAGGGCGGATTGTTTGAGGAAACGCAACGGGCGCAGGGCGGGGAACACCTGGTCTATGCCCTCGGCGAGCTTGGGCATCACCGTGACGCCGAACGTGGGCCAGCGCGGCGGTTTGCCGTCGGTGCGGTCCAGCGAGTCGATCGGGAAATTCGACAGGACGCCTCCGTCGACCAGGCAGGAGCTGAGCCCCATGGTGTTGGTCAGCGCGACCGGCGGGTAGAAGAACGGAATCGCCATCGAGGCACGGACCGCGTCGGCGACGGGCTGCTCGTCGGGATCGAGCCCGTAGAGGCGCCGATAGTCCCAGGGCAGTCGCACCAGCTGCGCCGCGGTGACGTCGGCGACGGTGACCGCGACCTGATAGCGCCCTTCCGGTGGGAGGTCGTCGTCGTCGATGGCCAGATCGCCGAACGTGACCACGCCCAGGTTTTTCAGCTCGCTACGGATCCAGTCGTGGGCGAAGTCGCCGCGGTACATGGCCGTGTCGCGCACCAGCCCCCATGCGGAGCCGACGACGGGCAGAGGCCCCGCGTCGCGCCATTTGCGCAACGGCACCGACAGCGCGAGCTCCCTGAGCTCACCACTGGTCAGTTGATCGCCCTTGGACGCGGCCGCCGAGATCACCGCGACCACCGAACCCGCCGAGACCCCCGACACCCGATAGGCCGAGTAGCCGGCATCCATGAGCCCGGCGACTGCGCCGACCAGGCCGATGAACTTCACGCCCCCGCCAGAGAGGACCAGGTCTACCGGCTTCTTCTCGGCCGCCATCTCAATCGTCCGCCGAAACCCATTGGTAGGGAAGGAATTTGCCGTCCAGGGTCACCACGACCCGATCGCCCGAGGGGTGCGGCTTCTTCTGTAGGTCGACACTGAAGTTGATCGCGCTCATGATGCCGTCGCCGAACTGTTCGTGGATCAGCTCCTTGATGGCGCCGCCGTAGACCTGCAGGGCCTCGTAGAAGCGATAGATGGTGGGATCGGTCGGCACGGCGGTGGGCAGCCCGCCGCGCATGGGCGGCGCCGCGAGCACGGGCACCACCGATTCGCTCAGACCCAGCCTCTCGACGAGGATCCGTGCCGACTCAGCGGGAATGGGATGCTGGCCGAGCAGCGCGGCGGTGGTCCACAGCACCGGCCTGTCGATGGCGTTGGCCAGCTCCTGCCACGTCAGGCCAAGCCGCAGTCGAGCCAGGACGATCTGCTCGGTGATCTCGTGTCTGTTCATGGCCCAAGCATGCCCGGCGGCCCTCACGCCGGCTTACGGCCGCCTGCCTCACCACCGGCCGTGGTGGACGACCTCGGCGAAGGGGCGCCGATTCGGCGTGCGGATCGGCGTGAGCGGACGGTCGGCGGGATAACCGACGCCCAGCAGGAACGCCACCAGCCGGTCCTCGGGGACGCCGAGGATGGCGCGCGCCTTCTGCTGGTCCCCCACCGATGAATGCCCGGTCCCGATTCCGAGGTCGGTGGCGGCGATCATCATCGCCATCGTGGCCTGCCCGACGTCGTAGTTGTCGGTGACCAGCCTGCGCTCGTCCGGCGGCACGGGCACGACGATCGCGATCGCCGCGGCCGCGGCGGCGATGTGCCCGGCGCCCTGCCAGACGGTCGACAGCTCCTGCAGCTGCGCCCGGTCGGTGACGATCACGAAATCCCACGGCTGCCGGTTCTTCGCCGAGGGCGCGCGCCACCCGGCCTCGGCGATGCGGTTCAGGTCGTCTTCGGAAACCGGGTCCGGCTTGTACTGCCGGACATTGCGCCTGGCCCGGATCGCGTCCCAAGCCTCCATGGATGACCTCCTCATTCTCCAGCCGACCCCAGGTAAACGGGGGTAACGTCGTCCGAATTCCCCGCATACGCGCGCAGACGTTTGATTCCGGCCATTACGGGAAGCCACGGTGAACCAGCTGTGCCGCCCACTCGTGATCCAGCTGAATGGCCCCGGATGAGGAAGGCGCGTAGCCGGCATGACAGAGAACCTGACGCCGCACTTCGAGGACGTCCAGGCCCACTACGACCTGTCCGACGACTTCTTCCGGCTGTTCCTCGACCCCACCATGACCTACAGCTGCGCGTACTTCGACCGCATGCGCGACATCCCGCTCGAAGAGGCGCAGCTCCGCAAGATGGACCTGGCGCTCGGAAAGCTGGGCCTGCGGCCCGGGATGACGCTGTTGGACGTCGGCTGCGGCTGGGGCGGAACCATGCGCCGCGCGCTCGAGAAGTACGACGTAGACGTCATCGGTTTGACACTGTCCAAGCACCAGTGCGCGCACGTGCAGAAGATGTTCGACGCGATGACCACCCCGCACAGCAGGCGGGTGCTGCTGCACGGCTGGGAAGAATTCGACGAGCCCGTGGACCGGATCGTCTCCATCGGCGCCTTCGAGCACTTCGGCTACGACCGCTACGACGACTTCTTCCAGAAGGCTTTCCGCATCCTGCCCGACGACGGGGTGATGCTGCTGCACACCATCACCATGCTGACCCCGGAACAGATCGTCGCACGCGGTCTGCCGATGACCGAGGAGCAGACCAGCTTCAACGACTTCATCGCCCGCGAAATCTTCCCGGGCGGCCAGTTGCCGCCGATCGAGATGGTGGAGTTCCACGCGTCGAAGATGGGTTTCAACCTGGCCCGCAGGCAGTCGCTACAGCTGCACTACGCCCGCACGCTCGACCTGTGGGCCGCCGCGCTCGAGGCGCACCACAGCGAGGCCGTCGCGATCCAGTCCGAAGAGGTCTACCAGCGATACATGAGGTATCTGACCGGTTGCGCCCAGGCGTTCCGGGACGGCTACATCGACATCAACCAGTTCACGCTGGCCAAATAGGCGCGGCTCTCACCGGCCGGTCGGCTCGACAAGGCGGCGAAGGTTCTTCAGGCTCTCGTCGAGCGAGCGGCCGACCCAGAAGGCCGCCACCCGGTCCGCGATCAGGCCCAGCAGGCCGCCCTCCGAGCTGTAGGCGAGCCGAAACGTCACGCGGGTCCGGCCGGGGCCGGCGTCGCGCAGGCGGAACCGGCCACGCTGCGTCACGCCGGTGATGTTGATCCACGCCAGGTCCCGCGCCGCATCGAACTCCACGACCTCGGCGACGCCACCCACCGGGATCGAGCCGATCTTCCACAGCACGGTGTAGCGGGCGCCCACCCGGGCCGGGCCCTCGGTCAGCGTCTCCCAGCGCTCCAGGTGCGGGAGGAACGACGGGTAGCGATCCGGGTCGCTGAGCACCTTCCACACGGTGTCGCGGTCCGCGTCGACGACGATCCGGCGTTCGACGCGCATCAGCCGATCACCGGGAATCGGCGCTGCGCGGCAAGCCGATCCACGCCGGCCTGCAGGCTGGCGATCACCTCGTCGTACACCGCCTGGTCGTCGTCGCCCACCGTGATCGGCTCCTGCACCTCGATGACGATCTTGGCGGGCAGCGGAATGTGCCCCAACAGGTCGCTGACGTCGAGCCCCCAGGGCAGGGCCAGCGAGATGGGCACGCTCTTGAGCCGGATCACCTTGTCGAGCAGCAACAGTTTGGCTAGCCACTGCGCGCGACCCAGGAACAACGCGGTCTCCTGGCCGCCGACGCTGGCCACCGGAACGATCGGTACGCCCGTCTCGCGCGCGAGCCGCACGAAGCCCTTGCGGCCACCGAAGTCGACGACGTGCCGCTGCCATGACGGGCGGAAGACCTCGTAGTCGCCGCCCGGGTACACCAGTACCGCGGCGCCGGATTCCAAAGCGAGGCGGGCGTTTTCGGGGCTGGCCGCGACCGTGCCGAACTTGCGCAGCCAGCGCAGCGGCGGATAGAGGGTGACCAGGTTGTGCGCGAGCTGATAGAACGGGCGCTCCACACCGAAGTACGAGCAGAACGCCAGGGTGAAGACGAACGTGTCGGGCGGGACGTTGCCGCCGCTGTGGTTGCCGACCAGCAGCACCGGCCCGTGCGGTGGGATGCGGTCGAGGCCGCGGACGTCGGCCCGGAAATAGAGCGAGGCCACCAGCCAGGTGGCGGGCAGCTGGTCCCGGATGAAGTCGGGGTCGCGCTGATCCAGGTCCGCCTTGGGCACCCGGTCGGCGATCTGCCTACTGGCCCACCCGATGGCATCCGCGACTGTCGCCATGGTGTCAGCCTGGCACAGCGGAGCCCGCCGGTGGAGGGACTTTCGTCGCCCGATGTCGGTGCGGGGGTCTATCGTTGCACCGCAATGGCGCTTCATCTCCACCGTGCCGAACGCACCGATGTCCTTGCCGACGCCCTCGGGGCCCTGCTGGCCAATCCGCAAGCCGATCCGTTCGCCGGGGAGCTGGTGCTGGTTCCCGCGCGCGGCGTGGAGCGCTGGCTCAGCCAACGGCTGTCGCACGTGCTCGGCCGGTCCCGGGGCGGCCCGGGCGGCGACGGGGTGTGCGCGGGGGTGGCGTTCCGCAGTCCCGGATCGCTGATCGCCGAGATCACCGGCGCCGCCGACGCCGATCCCTGGTCGCCGGACGCCATCACCTGGCCGCTGCTGGAGGTGATCGACTGCTCCCTGGACGAGCCGTGGTGCGCAACGCTGGCAACGCATTTGGGCCACTTCGACACCGGGCCCGAGGCGGAACTGCGCCGCGCCAGGCGGTATTCGGTGGCGCGCAGGCTGGCCGGGTTGTTCGCCTCGTACGCAAGCCAGCGTCCGCAATTGCTGGCCGCCTGGCTGAACGGCGACCCGGGCGACCTCGACACCGACCTGGCCTGGCAGCCGCAACTGTGGCGGGCGGTGGCGGCGATCATCCCGGCCGATCCGCCGCACGTCCGCCATCGGGACACGATCGCCCGGCTGCGGGAAGGCCCGACCGACCTGCCCGCGCGGTTGTCGCTGTTCGGCCACACCCGGTTGTCGCGGACCGATGTGGAACTCCTCGAGGCGGTGTCGGCCCACCACGACCTGCACCTGTGGCTGCCGCACCCCAGCGACCAGCTGTGGCAGGGGTTGAGCGGTGTCCATGGCGTGGTGCGGCGACGCGACGACGACAGCAGGCGCGCGGCGCAGCACCCGCTGCTTGAAACCCTCGGCCGCGACCTGCGCGAGCTGCAACGCGCGCTGCCGATCCGCCGAGCAACCGATGAGTTCATCTGCGGCGCAACGCGATCCGATACCCTGCTGGGCTGGCTGCAGTCCGACATCGCCGCCAATGCGGTCCGGCGGACGGGCCGCGCCCCGTCGCCTGACGACCGCTCGGTTCAGGTGCACAGCTGCCACGGCGCGGCTCGGCAGGTCGGCGTGCTGCGCGAGGTGCTGCTCGGGTTGCTCGAGGACGACCCGACGCTGGAGCCCCGCGACATCGTCGTGATGTGCCCCGATATCGAGACCTACGCCCCGTTGATCGTCGCCGGCTTCGGGCTGGGGGACCTGCCCGGAGAAGGCCACCCTGCGCACCGGCTGCGGATGCGCCTGGCCGACCGGTCCCCCACCCAGACCAATCCGCTCCTCGCGGTGGCCGGGCAACTGCTGGGCATCGCGGGGGGCCGCACCACCGCCACCGAGGTGCTCAACCTGGCGCAGGCCCCGCCGGTGCGCGCTCGCTTCGGTTTCACCGACGACAACCTCGACTCGATGACGGCGTGGGTGCGGGAATCGGGCATCCGGTGGGGCTTCGACAAGGAACAGCGGGCGCCCTACGGACTGGACCACATCCTGCACAACACCTGGCGTTTCGGGCTCGACCGCATCCTCACCGGCGTCGCGATGTCCGACGACTCGCAGGCCTGGCTGAGCACCGCGCTACCGCTCGACGACGTGGGCAGCAACAAGGTCGAATTGGCCGGAAGATTGGCCGAATACGTCGCCCGGCTGCAGGGTGTGGTCGATTCGCTGACCGGAACCCGGCCGCTGACCGAGTGGATCGACGCGCTCACCGGCGGGGTCGCCGCACTCACCCGGGTGGCTGCCGGCGACGCGTGGCAGCACGGGCAGCTGCGCCACGAGTTCGCAAAGGTCTTGGAACAGGCCGGCTCCCGCGAGTCGACCATGATGCGCCTGCCCGACGTGCGCGCGCTGCTGGCCGGTCGCCTGGCCGGGCGGCCGACCCGCGCGAACTTCCGCACCGGCACGTTGACCGTCTGCACCATGGTGCCCATGCGGTCCGTTCCCCATCGGGTGGTGTGCCTGGTCGGCCTCGACGACGGCGTCTTCCCCCGGTTCGACCGGCCCGACGGCGACGACGCGCTGGCCCGGACGCCGATGACCGGTGAACGCGACATCCGTTCGGAGGACCGGCAGTTGCTGCTGGACGCCGTGTGCGCGGCCACCGAAACGCTGGTGATCACGTACACCGGCAACGACGAGCACACCGGCCACCCGCGCCCGCCGGCCGTGCCGCTGTCCGAACTGCTCGACGCGCTGGACCAGACGACAACCCAACGCGTGCGCGACCGCGTGGTGGTGCAGCATCCGTTGCAGCCCTTCGATATTCGCAACGTGACCCCCGGCGAGCTGGTCCCGGACCAGCCGTTCACCTTCGACCCCACCGCACTGGTGGCCGCCGAGGCCGCCGCCGGCGACCGGCATGCCGGCCGCCCGTTCTTCGCCGAGCCGCTTCCCGCGCCCCCGCGCGACGACGTCGCCCTGGCCGATCTGCTCACCTTCTTCCGGGACCCGGTGAAGGGTTTCTTCCGTGCGCTGGACTACGCGCTGCCCTGGGAAGTCGAGGACCTCGACGACGAGATGCCGGTCCAGATCGACAATTTGGCCCAGTGGAGCGTCGGCGATCGCATGCTGCGCGACATGCTGCGCGGCATGCATCCGGACACCGCCGCCAACGCCGAGTGGCGGCGGGGGACCCTGCCGCCCGGCCGCCTCGGGATGCGCAAAGCCGTCGAGATCCGCGACCAGGCCGCCGACCTGGCGCGCACGGCGTTACGGCACCGTCAGGTTGACGCCGACGCGTACGACGTCGACGTGGACCTCGGCGGCGGCCGCCGGCTCACCGGCACCGTGACACCCATCTTCGGCGAGCGCACGGTGTCGGTCACGTACTCCAGGCTGGGTGGCAAACACCTGATGGAGTCGTGGATTCCACTGCTGGCCTTGAGCGCCGCCATGCCGGGCCGCGGCTGGTCGGCCCTGTGCATCGGCCGCGCCCGAACCGATCACCGCATCGAACAGCGGCTGCTGGGACCGCCGGCGGATCCCCGTGCGACGCTCCGCGACCTGGTGCACCTCTACGACGCGGGCCGCCGAGAGCCGCTGCCGCTGCCGGTGCGGACGTCGTTCGCCTGGGCCGACGCCCGCCACGGCGGCAGGGACCCGGCGCGGGCGGCCGGCTGGCGGTGGCAGTCACAGAACAACTTTCACGGCGAGAACGCCGAGCCCGCGCACGAAAAGGTCTGGGGCAAACGGGCGCCGCTCAGCGTCTTGCTCGGCGCGCCGCATCTCGGCGAGGAGGTCGACGGGGAGGATTCCCGTCTGGGCGCGTTGGCGGTGCGGTTGTGGTTGCCGCTGCTGCGCTCGGAGGTGCGTTGATGGAACGGTTCGACCTGCTCGGCCCCCTGCCCGGGCCCGGGTGCACGACCGTCCTCGAGGCCAGCGCCGGCACCGGAAAGACGTTCGCGCTGGCCGGGCTGGTCACCCGCTACCTTGCCGACGGCGTGGCCACCCTCGACGAGATGCTGCTGATCACGTTCAGTCGCGCCGCCAGCCGCGAACTGCGCGAGCGCGTCCGCGCACAAATCTCGCAAACCGTTGCCGCGCTGTGCAATCCGGCGTCCGATGCCCCCAACGAGTTGGTGGCCCACCTGATGCGGGGCACCGCCGCCGACCGCGACCAGCGCTGCGGCAGGCTCAGGGACGCGCTGGCGGGATTCGACGCCGCCACCATCGCCACCACCCACGAGTTCTGCAGCATGGTGCTGAAATCCCTTGGCGTCGCCGGCGACACCGACGCCGGCGTGACGCTGGTCGAGAGCCTCGAGGATCTCCTCACCCAGATCGTCGACGACCTCTACCTCGCGCGGTTCGCATCCGAGCGCGACGACGCGGCGCTCAGCCACGCCGACGCGCTGGCCCTGGCCCGCGCGGTGGTCCGCGACCCGTGCGCCGAGCTGCGGCCGCAACGGCCGGACGCGGGTTCGGTTGCGGAGGTGCGGCTTCGGTTCGCCAACGATGTGCTCGCCGAGCTGGAGCTGCGCAAGCACCGGCTCGGCATCCTGGGCTACGACGACCTGCTGCGCAGGCTCGCCACCGCGCTGCGCGCGCAGGATTCCGACGCCGCCAACCGGATGCGGGCCCGGTGGCCGATCGTCATGGTCGACGAGTTCCAGGACACCGACCCCATCCAATGGGAGGTCATCGGGCGCGCGTTCGGCGGCCACTCCACCGTGGTGCTGATCGGCGATCCCAAGCAGGCCATCTACGGCTTCCGCGGCGGCGACATCTACACCTACCTCGAGGCCGCCCGCACCGCCGGCGAGCGGTGCACGCTGGACGTCAACTGGCGCAGCGACACCGCGCTGGTCGAACGTCTGCAGACCGTGCTGCGCGGCGCGGCGCTGGGCGATCCGGGCATCGTCGTGGGCAAGGTCGAGACCCGCCTCGCCGGGCACCGGCTGGCCGGCGCGCCGCGCAATGCGCCGTTTCGACTGCGCCTGGTCAACCGCTCCCTGTTCGGTGTCGATCAGGCGAAAACCATTCCCATGTCCGAGCTTCGCCGCTACATCACCGCCGACCTGGCCGCCGACGTCGGCGCCCTGCGAGCGGGCGGCGCCACGTTCGACGGTGCCCCGGTCGAGCCCGGTCATGTGGCGGTGATAGTCGAGACCGGTGAGGATGCCCGGGCGTGCCAGAGCGCCCTGATCCAGGCCGGGATTCCCGCCGTCTACACCGGCGACGCCGATGTGTTCCTGTCCCTGGCCGCCGAGGACTGGCTGTGCCTGCTCAACGCGTTCGATCAGACCCACCGCAGCGGGATGGTGCGGGCCGCCGCGGCGACGGTGTTCTTCGGCAAGGCGGCCGGCGCGTTGGCCGCCGGGGGCGACATGCTCACCGACGAGGTGGCCGCCACGCTGCGGGACTGGTCGGCCCAGCTGCGCGAGCGCGGACCGGCGGCGGTGTTCGAGGCGGCGCAGTTGGCCGGGATGGGCCGGCGCGTGCTCGCGGAACAGGGCGGCGAGCGCACCATGACCGACCTCGCTCACATCGCCCAACTGCTGCACGACGTTTCGCACCGGGAGCGGTTGGCCCTGCCCGCGCTGCGCGATTGGCTGCGCCGGCAATGCGGCGAGCGAGACGGTGCACCCGAACGCAATCGTCGCCTCGACAGCGACTCCGCCGCGGTACAGGTCATGACGGTGTGGGGGGCCAAGGGCCTGCAGTTCCCGATCGTCTACCTGCCGTTCGCGTTCAACCGGCACGTCTTCATCGACGACATCCCGATGTTCCACGACGACGCCGGTGTCCGCTGCCTGCACATCGGCGGCCCCGAGAGCCCGGACCTCGCCGAGACCGAGCGGTTCAGCCGGGCCGAGGCGGCGCGCAACGACATCCGGCTGACCTATGTCGCGTTGACCCGGGCGCAGTCCCAGGTGGTGGTGTGGTGGGCGCCGTCCTGGGACGAACCCAACGGCGGTCTGTCACGGCTGATGCGAGGCCGGCGCCTCGGCGAGGCCGACGTACCGGACCGGTGCGATCCGAAGACGATCACCGACGAGGAAGCTCGGGCCCGCTTCGACGCGTGGGAGGCCGCGGGCGGCCCGGTGATCGAGGAGACCGCCGTCGCCGGGGTGCCCGCGCTTGCCGGGGCGGCGCCGCCGAACACCTTGGCAGTGCGGCACTTTCATCGCGTCATCGACACCGGCTGGCGGCGCACGTCGTACTCGGCGTTGATCCGCGACGTCGATGAGCCCGCGCTTGCCAGTGAACCGGAGGCCGGCGCCCGCGACGACGAGGTGGAGGTGACCCCGGCGGCGGTCCCGCCGGCCGCCGGCGCGGACGTGCCGTCCCCGATGGCCGATCTGCCGGCGGGTGCGACGTTCGGGTCGTTGGTGCACGCGGTGCTGGAGAGCGCCGACCCGCTCGCCGGCGACCTGACGGCCGAGCTGGAGGCGCGGATCCGAACGCATTCGGCATGGTGGCCCGTCGACGTCGATGCCGCCGTGTTGGCCTCGGCGCTGGTGCCGCTGCACGACACGGCGCTGGGGCCGTTGGCTCCCGGCGTCACCTTGCGGCAGGTCGCCCTCCCGGATCGGCTGCGCGAGTTGGCCTTCGAGATCCCGCTGGCCGGCGGGGACCTCCGCGGTGAGGTGCCCGACATCCGGCTCTCCGACGTCGGCGGACTGCTGGGCCGGCACCTCTCCCCCGACGATCCCCTGGCCGGTTACGCCGACCGGCTGAGGTCGGACGGGCTGGGCCGCCAGCCGCTGCGGGGTTACCTGTCCGGTTCGATCGACGCGGTGCTGCGCCTGCCCGGGCAGCGCTACCTCGTAGTGGATTACAAGACCAACCTGCTGGGTGGCACCGCGGCCGACTACAGTTTCCCCGCGCTGACCGAGGCGATGTTGCACTCGGACTATCCGCTACAGGCGCTGCTGTATCTGGTTGTGCTCCATCGTTTCCTGCGATGGCGCCAGCCCGGTTACGATCCAGGGCGGCACCTGGGCGGGGTGCTGTACCTGTTCGTGCGCGGCATGTGCGGCGCCGCCACACCAGCGCCGGACGGCCGGCCCTGCGGCGTGTTCGGCTGGTCGCCTCCGGCCGAGCTGGCGGTCGCGCTGTCCGATCTGCTCGACGAGGGGCCACGCGCCGCATGAGCACCGTCGAGGAAATCCCCCAGGATCGATATGACCACCGATTCGCGCTCGCCGCCGCCGGCCTGCTCGGCGAATTCAACCGGGCCGGCGTGCTGGACGCCGCGGATGTGCATGCGGCGCAACGGATCACCACGCTCGCCGACGAGCCGGACGAATCGGTGGCGTTGGCGCTCGCGCTGGTGGTTCGTGCGCTGCGGGGCGGGGCGGTGTGCGTCGACCTGGCGAGCGTCGCCGCCGACGCCGACGCGCCGGAATTGCCGTGGCCGGAGCCGGGGGCGTGGCTGGCGTCGGTGCGTTCGAGCCGCCTGATCGCCGACCCCCCGGTGCTTAGGCTCTACCAGGATCGCCTGCTCTACCTCGACCGGTATTGGCGCGAAGAGACGCAGGTCTGCATCGACCTGCTGGCGCTGTCGGCGCCCATGGCTTCCGTCGAAGCGCGCGCCCTCGACCGCCTCTTCCCGGCCGGCTACGAGGAACAGCGCGCGGCGGCCCAGATCGTGCTGTCCCAAGCGGTTACGGTGCTCACCGGTGGTCCGGGGACCGGGAAGACGACGACCGTCGCCCGCCTTCTCGCGCTGTTGACCGAACACGCGGACCGGTCGGGCAGGGCGGGGCTGCGGATCGCGATGGCCGCGCCCACCGGCAAGGCGGCCGCGCGGCTGACCGAAGCGGTCGCGGCAGAGGTGGCCAGGCTCGAGCCCGCCGACCGCGAGCGCCTGGCCGGGCTGGAGGCGGTGACATTGCACCGCCTGCTCGGTAGCCGGCCCGACACGTCGGTACGGTTTCGTCACCACCGGGCCAACCGGTTGCCCCACGACGTGATCGTCGTCGACGAGACGTCGATGGTGTCGCTGACGATGATGGCGAGGCTGCTCGAGGCGGTGCGCGCCGACGCGCGGCTGATCCTGGTCGGCGACCCCGACCAACTGGCCTCGGTGGAGGCCGGAGCGGTGCTGGCGGACCTCGTCGACGGCCTGTCCGCCCGCGCCGACAGCCGCGTCGCCGCCCTGCTTTCGTCGCACCGGTTCGGTGAGTCGATCGGTGCGCTGGCCGACGCGATCCGCGACGGTGACGCCGACCGGGCGATCGCGGTATTGCGGGCCGGCAGCGATCACATCGACTGGGTGGAAGACGAGGATCCGACGGATCGTCTGCGGGCGATCCTGGTGCCGCACGCGCTCCGCGTCCGGCAGGCCGCCGTGTTGGGTGCCGACGCGGCGGCGTTGCAGGCGCTCGACGGGCACCGGCTGCTGTGCGCGCACCGGCACGGACGGTCCGGGGTGGAGCACTGGAACCGCCAGGTCCATCGATGGCTCACCGAGGACAGCGGCCTGCCGGTGTGGTCCCAGTGGTACGCGGGCCGGCCGCTGCTGGTGACCGCCAACGACTACGGGCTGCGGGTGTACAACGGCGACACCGGCGTGGTCGTCGCCCGCCAGGCGGGCCTGCGGGCGGTGATCTCCGGTGCCGCGGGGCGGCTGGAGTTCGCGACCAGCCGGCTTTCCGACGTCGAGACGATGTATGCGATGACCATCCACAAGAGCCAAGGCAGCCAAGCCGATGAGGTCACCGTGCTGCTCCCGCCGGAAGACTCTCACCTGCTGACGCGTGAGCTGTTCTACACCGCGGTGACGCGCGCCAAAACCAAGGTGCGCGTGGCCGGTTCGGAGAGCGCGGTACGCGCGGCCATCGGTCGGCGCGCGGTGCGCGCGAGCGGCCTGCGAGAGCGCCTCAAATCCGGTGTGGGCCTCGGCTGACGCCGCGGCCATTCCGGTGCGGAAGAATCGTGGTCGAGATGACTGACGTCGACGAAGCACCACCGGCATCCCGCCGGCCGCACATCCTGCGGCTCGCGGTGTTCGCCGCTTTCCTGCTCGCCATGTTCTTCCTGGTGGCCGTGGCGCACATCGTCAACGTCGAGGACGTGCGGCGCACCGTCTCGGCGACCGGTTCCGCGGCGCCCGTGACCTACGTCGTGTTGTCGGCCGCGCTGGGCGCGGTGTTCGTGCCGGGCTCGATACTGGCCGCGGGCAGCGGGTTGTTGTTCGGCCCGGTGCTGGGCATCGTCGTGACGCTGGGCGCGACGGTCGGCACGGCGATCGTGGCCAGCCTCGTGGGCCGTCGGGCCGGGCGGAACAGCGCGCGGGCGCTGTTGGGACCGGCGCGCGCGGACCGCATCGACGCGTTGATCGAACGCCGCGGACTCTGGGCCGTTGTCGGCCAGCGGTTCGTCCCCGGCCTATCGGACGCGCTGGCCTCCTACGCGTTCGGTGCGTTCGGAGTCCCGTTGTGGCAGATGGCCGTTGGCTCCTTCATCGGTTCGGTGCCGCGAGCGTTCGCCTACACCGCGCTGGGGGCGTCGATCGCGAATCGGTCATCCTGGCTGGCCTATTCGGCGATCGCGGTGTGGTGCATGACCGCCGTCGTCGGCGCCGTCGCCGCGCGGCAGGGCTACCGGAAGTGGCGCGGGCACGGCCGTCGCGCGGCTTCGGACGCGGAGGACGGCTAGTTCGCCGGTCGCTGCGCGGCCACGAACAGGTTTCCCGGCACCAAGTCCTCGACCTCTTTGGGCGCCGCGCGGTCGTAGCCGGCCATCAGTTCGGGGGACGGGGTCACGGTCACATCCCAGCCGTGGCGACGAAACCAGTCGCCGACGTCCTCGCGCTCCTCGAAGTACCACAGCTCGTCGGTCCTGGGCACCTCCCGGTCGGGGGCCACGCGCGCCATCAGCGCGCGGACCCGGTCCATGCGCTCACGGCGCTTCGCCCGCAGCTCCGGGTCGAGGAACCGCGGCCCCAGCGCCTCCACGGCGACCCGGCTGGCGGGCGCGGTGAGCTGGTGCACGCGGTCGAAGAGCAACTCCTGGGCGGCGGCCGGCAGATACGGCATCAGCCCCTCCGCCGACCACACGCTGGGCTCCGATGGGTCAAAACCCGCCTGCCGCAACGCCGCCGGCCAATCGTGGCGCAGGTCCACGGGGACGGCGACGCGGTGGCATGCCGGCTGAGCCCCGTGTTCGGTCAGCGTCGACAACTTGAAGTCCAGCACCCGCGGCTGGTCCAGTTCGTAGACGCATCCGCCGTCCGGCCAGGGCAACCGCCACGCCCGCGCGTCCAGGCCCGCCGCCAAGATCACCGCCTGGCGGATCCCCGCGTCCGTCGCGGCGCGGAAGAAATCGTCGAAAAAGGCTGTCCGCGAGGCCATGTAGCCGACCATCGCCCGCATCTGCAGCGGCAACTCGGGTTCGGCCTCGACGAGTTCGGGCGGCAGCTGCGGCGCCGAGTGCCAGTTCCACACGCCGTCGCCGGCGGCATCGAGGAAGACCTGCGCGAACGGATCGCGGATCAAGGGATTCTCGCTGCGCGTCTCCGCCGCGCGCGCCGACGCCACACCCAGTGCGGTCGCCCCGACGCTCTCGGTGATCTCCCAGCTGTCGTTGTCGGTTCTGCCCACGCTCACGCCCTCCGATTCGCTAGCTCGCCTACCTAACCGACCCTACGCGCGGCGGGCGGGTGCGAGCTGTCGCGCACGGGACATCGGCGTTAAGTTGTCGGCGAGCCGGCGAGCGGGTCGAGCAGCGGCGCCGAACGGATCCGAAGGATCATTACCACATGCGAGTCGACGGGCGCGAGGTGAGCGTTTCCGGCAGCTTGCTGCAGCCACTGACCCGGCGCACCAACGACATCCTGCGGCTGGCCGCGAGCGCGACCTTCCTCGCGGTGGTGATCACGAGTT
The DNA here is from genome assembly GCF_001668695.1 of Mycobacterium sp. E2497. NCBI lineage: Bacteria > Bacillati > Actinomycetota > Actinomycetes > Mycobacteriales > Mycobacteriaceae > Mycobacterium > Mycobacterium sp. E2497. Next base: position 21,716 of record NZ_LZKD01000243.1, on the reverse strand, counting down.
CGCTGATCACCCGGCCGCAGTGGGAGGCGCTGGAGAAGTCGATCTCGCAGATCGTCGGGGTGCTCTCCCCGCGCCAGGCCGATCTGGTGTACCTCGCCTACGGTGTGGCGATCCTGGCGCTGCCGTTCATGATCCTGATCGGCCTGATCGTCGGCCGGCAATGGAAACTGCTGGGCGCCTACGCGGCCGCCGCCCTACTGGCGGCGCTGCCGCTGTCGGTGGGCGGCAACGGGTTTTCGGCTCCGCGCTGGCACTTCGACCTCTCCGAACGCCTGCCGACGGTGTTGGGCCAGTTCCTCGACGACCCGCGCTGGATCGGCATGCTGGCGGCGGTGCTGACCGTTTCGGGGCCGTGGCTCCCCGCGCGCTGGCGGCATTGGTGGTGGGCGCTGCTGCTGGCCTTCGTGCCGATCCACCTCGTGGTCAGCGCCATCGTGCCCGCCCGTGCGCTGTTGGGCCTGGCGGTCGGCTGGCTGGTCGGCTCGCTGGTGGTTCTCGTGGTCGGCACCCCGGCGCTGGAGGTGCCGCTGGAGGCGGCCGTGCGCGCGATGGCCAGGCGCGGGTTCGTCGTCTCGCGGCTCACCGTGGTCCGGCCGGCGGGTCGGGGCCCGCTGGTCCTGTCGGCGGCGTGCGAACAGCCCGACCGCACGGCGGTCGTCGAGTTGTACGGCCCGCACCAACGCAGCGGCGGCACGCTGCGCCAGCTCTGGATCAAGCTGCGGCTGCGCGATACCGAGACCGGGCCCCTGGTGACCTCGATGCGCCGCGCCGTCGAGCACCGCGCGCTGATGACGATCGCCATCGGCGATGTCAATCTGGCCAACACCTCGACGATCGCCGTCGCCACCCTCGACCGGGGCTGGATTCTCTATTCGCACAAGCCTCCCCACGGCCTGCCGCTGGCCCGGTGCGCGCACTCGACGCCGGTGGACCGGGTGTGGCAGTCGCTGCGGATCCTCAACGACCAGCAGATCGCGCACGGCGACCTGCGCGGCAACGAGATCACCGTCGACGACGACGCCGTGCTGTTCGGCGGATTCCACAGCGCCGAGTACGGCGCCACCGACGCCCAACTGCAATCCGACATCGCCCAGCTGCTGGTGACCACGTCGGCCCTGTACAACCCCAAGTCGGCCGTGGCGGCCGCGATCGACGCCTTCGACAGGGAAACCGTGCTGACCGCGTCGCGCCGCCTGACGAAAGTGGCTGTGCCCCGGACCATTCGGAGGTCGATCCAGGATGCGGGCACCGTCATCTCCGCCGCCCGCGCGGAGGTGAAGCGGCAGACCGGCGCCGACCAGATCAAGCCCGAGACCATCACCCGGTTCACCCGCAGTCAGCTCATTCAGCTGGTGCTGTTCGGCGCGCTCGTCTACGTCGCGTATCCCTTCATCAGCACCGCGCCCACCTTCGTCTCGCAGCTGCGGACCGCGCACTGGTGGTGGGCACTGCTGGGTCTGGCGGTGTCGGCGCTGACCTACGTCGGGGCGGCCGCCGCGCTGTGGGCGTCCGCGGACGAGAAGGTGAGCTTCTGGAGGCTGTCGGTCGCGCAGGTGGCCAACACGTTTGCCGCCACGACGACGCCCGCCGGGGTGGGCGGGCTGGCGCTCAGCACGCGGTACCTGCAAAAGGGTGGTGGGCTGTCCGCCATGCGGGCCACCACGGCGGTGGCCCTGCAGCAATCCGTGCAGGTGATCATGCACCTGCTGTTGCTGATCCTGTTCAGCACGGTTGCGGGCGCGTCGATGAACCTCTCGCACTTCGTCCCCACCGCCACGGTCCTGTACCTGATCGCGGGTGTGGCACTGGGGATCATCGGCACCTTTTTGTTCGTGCCCAAGCTGCGCCGCTGGCTGGCGACGGACGTGCGCCCCAAACTCAAGGAGTTGGCAACCGACCTCGTCGAGGTGGCCCGAGAGCCACAGCGGTTGGGGCTGATCGTACTCGGTTGCGCCGGAACGACTCTCGGTGCGGCGCTGGCGCTGTGGACCAGCGTCGAGGCGTTCGGCGGCGGCGCTTCGTTCGTCACCTGCACCGTGGTCACCATGGTCGGCGGAACGCTGGCCTCCGCCGCGCCGACACCCGGGGGCGTCGGGGCGGTCGAGGCGGCGCTGATCGGTGGGCTGGCCGCCTTCGGCGTGCCGCCCGCGGTCGGCCTACCGTCGGTCCTGTTGTACCGGGTGCTCACCTGCTGGCTGCCGGTGTTCGCCGGCTGGCCGGTGATGCGGTGGTTGACCCGGAACGAGATGATCTGAGGTCCGGTACGGGATCACTCGAACGGCGACTGCACCACCACGAGAATGGTTGACGTGCGGGAGCTTTGGCCGACGGTCGAGGTCAGGTACGCCAGGTAGTACTCGTCGGAAACCGATCGTGCCACCGTGATGGGTACGTCGATGCTCGCCGACCCGTCCGGGGAGAACTGGCCGGTCGAGGGCGTCACGGTGATGCCGCCGGCCGAGGTGGTGCCCGTGACGGTGTAGCCGCCGGCATCGCCGGTCATCCGCTGTGCGTCGAGCCTGACCGTGCCCGTGCTGCCCGGGGCGATGGTGACGATCGGGCTCGGGACGTTGACGGTCACGGCCGAACTGGCGGCACCGAACGACGGCGGGGCGGAGGATTCGCCTGTGCCCCAACTCTTGTCCGGGTAGGTGGCGAGCGTGAAGCTCAGTTCCCCGCCGGTGCGGATGAACGACTCGGGCAGCCACGTGTGGTCGGTGGCCTGCCCGTCGACGCGCAGGCCGCTGACGTATCTGAGGTGGCGCGGTCCGGACGCGCCGGGCGCCGAGATCCGAATGGTTTTGCCGCCGGGAAGCTCGATCACGACGCGATCGAAGAGCGGTGCGGCCACGGTGAGGATCGGCGTTCCCGGCGTGCTCGGATACAGTCCCAGGGCCGCCCAGACGTACCAGCTGGCCATCGCGCCCAGATCGTCGTTGCCCGGTTCCCCGTCGGCCGTCGGGCCGAACAGCCCGCGCACCCGGTCGACCGTGCGCTGCGTCTTCCACGGCTGACCGATGTAGTTGTACAGCCACGGCACCCCGAAACCGGGTTCGTTACCGGCCCACAGGTAGGGCTCGTTGGGGCCGACGTTCAGCTTCCTGGTGAAGCCGTCGAGCCGCCCGGCCACCGCCTGGCGCCCGCCGAGCGCGGTCACCAGGCCGGCCACGTTGTGCGGCACCCACCAGACGTACTGCGCGGCGTTGCCCTCGTCGAATCCCACCTGGCCGAAATCGGAGGGCGACACCACGAACGCGGGCCCGGCGCGGAAAAAGCTGGTCCAGCTGCGCGGCGAGACGTACCGGGTGGTCGGGTTGAACAGGTTCTGCCAGTACTGCGACCGCCGCTGGAATTCGGCGGCGGTGGCGGTGTCGCCGAGCGAATCGGCGAACCGCGAGATGGCGAAGTCGTCGACCGACCACTCGAGCGTGATCGACGCGGCGGCGATCCAGCCGTCGGTGCGGAACTCGAAGGAGAACGGCGCATAGCCGAATTGCTGGTACGTCTCGATGCCCGGTCGCTCGACGTAACCGCCCAGCCCCACACCGCCTTTCGTCGCCGCGTTCACCATGTAGCGCAAGGCCGCGCGGGTGTCGAAGCCCCCGGCCCCGAAGGCATGCAGGTTCACGATGAGCGGCACCACGTTGTCGCCGCTCATCTCCGCGGTCGCGGCGTTGGCCAGCGCCCAGCGCGGCAGCGCTCCGCTCTGCTCGGCGTCGTTCACCAGCGATTGGGCCATATCGCCGGCCCGGTCCGGGAAAAGGAGCGCCTGCAACGGCGCCAGACATCGGTAGGTGTCCCAGTCGGAGAAATTGGCGTACTGGGTGTGCCCCGCCGCCACGGCGTGCACCGCGCCGTCGAACCCGATGTAGCGTCCGTCCGCGTCGTTGAAGGTGTTGGGGTGCAACAACGATCGATACAGGGAGGTGTAGAACGTTTCCACGTCACCGGCGTTGCGGCCGGCGACCGAGATGCGCGACAACGTGGCGTTCCACGTCCTCGACGCGGCGTGGCGCACGTCGTTGAAGCCGGCGGCACCCTCGGCCGCCAGGTTGGCCCGCGCCCCGTCGATACCGACGTAGGAGATCGCGGTCCGCACCTCGAGCACCGCCCCGGCCGGGAACTCCACGTATCCGCCGCTGTACGGCGAATTCGCGCTGCGGGCATTCGGATACACCGCATTGCCGTCCCATGCCCCGTAAGAAATGAACGGCTGGCTGAATTTCATGGCGAAATAGACGGTGTAGGTGTTGTTCTTGCCGCAGAACCCGCCGCTGGTCGCCCAGCCGGTGATGGTGGTGTTGTCCTCGCCGATCTGGATGGTCGCGCGGGAGTTGCCCGCCAGCGACGCTCCGGAACGCACGTGCAACAGCGCGGGGCGGCCGTTGCGGGGATAACTGAACCGGCCGACGCCCGTGCGCGTGGTCGCGGTCAGTTCCGCCTTCACCCCGGTGCCCGGGAATCGCACCGTGTAGTAGCCCGGCACGCCCCGTTCGGTGTCGTCGTGGGCGATCCGTTCCCAGGCCTTCCAGGGCTGCGAGCCAATTTCGTTGGTGGTCGGCAACATTGAGATGTCGCCGAACGCGGCGCAGCCCACGGAGGCGTGGGTCATGCTGAACCCGGTCGAGCGCGGGTTGTCGTAGTTGTAGCCGGCGTAATTGCCGACGGTGTCCGGTGAGTACTGCACCATTCCGAACGGCATGGTGGCGCCGGGGAAGTTGTTGATCTCCCCCACCGTATGGCCACCGGTTCCGGTGCCGATCAGCGTGGCGACGTGGTCGACGGGGTCGGTCACGAATCCGGGCTCGCCGTCGTAGGCAACGGGCGGCGGCGCCGCAGCGATGAACGCGATGAAGACGACCGACGCCGCCAGGAGCGCGACGAGGGCCCTGCGTGACCGCATACCTGTCTCTTACTGGACAACGGTGTGTTGGGTGGCTGTTTCTTCAAACGAATTGGATAACGATTTGCGGATCCGGCCGGGCAGCTCAAAGCACGCATCAGAAGGACGGCACCGCCCGCGTCCCCGCGCGGAAAGCGGTGGTGATTCCGGCCCAGGGACCGGACCACCATCGCACCCTGACCGAGGAAGATGACGCTACGCCGCGCAACCGAACGGGCTTACGGTGAAACCCATGGCAGAACAGTCATATGCGATCGACGCCGGGCACCCGCCGTCGATCCTGCTGCGCTTGGTCAACCCGGTGTTGGGGTTGCTGCTGCGCACGCCGCTGGCCGGCCCCTTCCGCAAGCAGCTGATGGTGCTGAGCTTCACCGGGCGAAAAACCGGCCGGTCGTTCACGATTCCGGTGAGCGCCCACGTCATCGACGGTCAGCTCTACGCGCTGACGGGGGCCGCGTGGAAGCGGAATTTCCGAGGCGGCGCGCCAGCCCGGGTGGTCTACGACGGCGAGACGACCGCGATGCGCGGGGAGCTCATCTCGGACCGCGCTGTGGTGTCCGATCTCTTCCTGCGCTGCGCCGAGTCCTACGGCGTCGCGCGCGCCCAACGCATGATCGGCCTGAAGTTCCGCGACAATCGCATGCCGACGCGGGAAGAGTTCGCCGAGGCGGTCGACCGGATGAACTTGGGAGCGGTCCGCCTGGCTCGCGGCGGCTAGCGACCGCTACTCGGTAGAGCCGGCGGCGCGCAGGTGGGCGGCGAGCAGGCTCTGGTCGAATCGTGAGCGCGACCCGATGGTCTCCTTGGCCAGCTCGGGGAAGTCTTTCGCGATTTGTTCGGCGAGCACGCCCAGCTTCATGTTGCGCACCTGGGACAACGACTTGAGCAGGTTGAACGCCGCCTTCTCGTCTACGCCGTAGACCAGCATCAGCATCCCCTTGGTTCGCTCGATCGCGCCGCGACGGTCGGCGATCTCGGCGACCTGTGCGGTGATGGCCTCCTCGAGCTTGCGGCTCGACGTCGGCGTGACGTCGACGTAGAAGCCGTGGGTGCCGATGACTTCACCGCTGTCGTCGCAGAATTGGTCGCCCACCACGACCACGTCGTGGGTGTTGCCGCGGGTGTCGACGATGCGGTGCCGGGTGCTGAACGGGCGGCGATGCTTGATCATGTCGTCGATGCCTTCGGCCACCCTGGCCCGATCGGCGGGGTGCTTGTGGGACAGCACCAGCTCGGTCGTCGGGGTCACCGTTCCCGGCTCGTAGCCGTGCATGCGGTGCACCTGGTCGGACCATTCCCAGCGTTGATCTTCGAAGTAGAAGCGGAACCAGCCCGCCCGCTGCGGGGTGCCTCCCGCGAGCGCCCGCTCAACCGCCGCCGTCTGGCCGTCTAGATCCCACGCCACGACACACGCTCCGGGTGGGACGCCGACGCCCAATTCTCGGACGACGCCTGCCGGATGGCGTCGCTTTCGTGCAGCCGCAGTGCCGACACGCGGCACAGTTCGCGGGATCGGTCGACCTGCCGCCGCGCGCGTTGCATGGCATCGGCCACCGAACGCTGCAGCGACCCGGCGACGTCCGAGGGCGTGCCGCGGGCCGTCCGCGTGCTGCGCCGAACGGTCTCCCGCAGCTCGGCGGTGCGGCGCGCCGAACGGGCGCGATGAGCCCGCTGCCGACAGGCCGACGTGCAGTAGACGGCGTCGGACCGGGCCGAGAACCCGGCCCCGCACGCGGCGCATGTCATCTCCCGCACATCCGTTACGTTACAGCTGACGCCGGCGCGTTACGGCTGGACCCGGAAAGTACGGGGCGCCGGGCGGTCACCGAGCTGGTCGCGCAGCCTTTGTACGAGCCGGACCAGTCTCGTGTAATGCGACCCGGGCCAGTAAATCCGCCCGCATCCGGCGCACCGGCTGAACGCCTCGTAGTGCTCGCGCGTCAGCGGCTCCAGCTGGTCGATCACCTCGTCCTTGCTCACCGGGGCCAACATGCCGTTGCAGCGCACGCAGCGGGTCAGCGGCGCCAGCCGCCGCCCCAGGTCCAGCCGGCGCAGCACGTCGAGCGCCTGCTCCTCGGGATCGTCGGAGCGGACGAACAGGGCATGCGTGACGGCGCGGCGCTTCAGCAGGCCGCGATCGCGGGTCAGCAGGATCCGGTGCTGTGCGACGCTGACGTCGGCCAGCGTCTTGTCGTCGGCCTCGTTCGACCACCAGACGTCCAACCCGAGCAGGCGCAGCAGCCACGCCAGCCGGCCGAGGTTGACGTCGACGACGAACCGCGGCTCGCGCAACGGAACCGGCCGCAGCCGGGCGGTGTCCCCCACGTCGAGCGCCTCGAAGGTCGGGTAGGCGGCGATGCGGTCGCCAAACCCCGGGCGGTAGGCGAAGTCCCTCGGGGATCCGTTCACCAGGATGAGGTCGACCTCGGTGTGGGGTATGCCCATCGCCTCCAGGACGTCCTTGACGGTCTGGTGTGGCCGGAACGGGCGGCGCACCGTCGTCCCCCGCGACTCGGCCGCCAGGAAGTCGTTGAGTTCGGCGTACACCCGAACTTCGACGTGGCCGGTCGGCTCGTTCACCCACACGGTCCCGCGCCGGCGGCGGCGCGGGTTCGGGTGATGACCGGCTGCGCGAAACCGGCGGAGCCCACCGCACGTCGCACCTCCTCGTCGACCGCGCCGGCGCGGTCGGTCGGCACCAGCGCAATCACACAGCCCCCGAACCCTCCGCCGGTCATCCGCGCGCCCAACGCGCCCGCGCGCACCGCGGTGTCGGCGATCAGGTCGATGTGGTCGGTGGTGATCTCGAAATCGTCGCGCATGGACGCGTGCGATTCGCTGAAGATCCGCCCCGCTTCGGCGAAATCCGAATCATTCAGTGCCGCAACGCAATCCATGACCCTGCGGTTCTCGGTCAGCACGTGGCGGGCCCGTCGGGCGTCGACCGGGTCACGCACCGCTGCCACCGCGGACGGCCCGCGGTCCTGGATTTCGCGCAGCGACGACGCCCCGAGGTCCGCGGCCGCCCGCTCGCACGACGCCCGGCGCGCGGCGTAGTCGCCGCCGGCGTGACTGTGGCGGGCCCGGGAGTCGATCAGCAGCAGCGCGACACCGGCGGAGTCCGGGTCGAAGGCCACCGGCGCGAGCGTGAGGTCGCGAAAGTCGATCAGCAGCGCCGTCGCCGGCCGGCCGAACAGCGCGGCCAGCTGGTCGAGCAGACCCGTTGGGGCGCCGACGTAGTCGTTCTCGGCGCGCTGGGCCAGGCGCGCCTGTTCCTTGGGGTCGATGCGCACGCCGGCGGCAGACGCGATCGCGCCCAGTGCCGCGCACTCCAGCGCCGCCGACGACGACAGGCCCGATCCGATCGGGACGTCGCTGGTGATCCGCATCGCGCCGCCGGGCACCGGGTGGCCCGCCTGTCGCAGCGCCCAGATCACCCCGGCCACGTAGGCGGCCCAGCCGGACACGCCGCCGGGGGCGGTGTCCAGCGGGATGCGCACCGACCCATCCGCGCGGTCGCTGGCCACGGTGACGGCGCCGCCGCGGTCGGGCGTGAACGCCGCCACCGTGCGCTGGGGCAGCGCGATGGGCAGCGCGAACCCCAGGTTGTAGTCGGTGTGCTCGCCGATCAGGTTGATCCGTCCTGGCGCGGCATAGCGGACCGTCATCCCAGCTCGCGCAGCCGCTCGGCCACGCTTTCGGGCGTCACATCGCTGATGAACGCTTCCATCGCGGACTCTGACCCCGCCAGGTATTTGAGCCTGGTGGCGCTGCGCCGGACCGACATCAACTCGACGTGGAAGTAGCCCTCGGCCTGGGAGCCGGTGTCGGTGTATTGGTGCAACGCCGAAATATAGGGCAGCGGTGAGGAATACATTCGGTCGAACCGCCCCAACACGTCGAGGTAGACGCGCGCGAACGCGTCCAGTTCTTCCTCGTCGAGTTCGGTGATGTTGCGCACGAACCTGTTCGGGTAGATGTGCACCTCAACCGGCCAGCGCGCGGCGAACGGCACGAAGGCGGTGAACAGGCCGTCGCGCACCAGGATTCGGCTGCCGTCGGCGACTTCACCGGCCAGTAGGTCACCGAAGAGGTTGGTGCCGTGACGCTTTCGGTGCCGACGCGCCTGGTCCAGCATCACGGCGGTTCGCGGCGTCAGGTAGGGATAGGCGTAGATCTGACCGTGCGGGTGGTTCAGCGTCACCCCGATCTCTTCGCCGCGGTTCTCGAAGCAGAACACCTGCTCGATCCCGGGCGTGTCCGTGAGCTCGGCGGTGCGGTGCCGCCACGCCTCGATGACCAGCCGGGCGTGCGCGGGCTCCAATCCCGCGAAGGAGCCCGTGTGGTCGCTGGAAAAGCAGACCACCTCGCAGCGGCCGTGCCCCGGGGCGGACACGAACCCGTCGCCGGGGGGCGCCAGCGCCGGCCCGGCGCCCGACAGGCTGGGGAAGCGATTCTCGAACACCACGACGTCGTAGTCGGGGGCGGGCACCTCGCTGGTGAGCCCGGTCGGACCCGGGCACAGCGGGCACTGGTCGGCCGGGGGCATGTAGGTCCGGTCCTGGCGCAGCGCGGCGACGATCACCCACTGCCCCGTCGTCTGGTCGAACCGCAACTCGGAGTGCTGCCCGGCGCGCGCCGGCAGCGGCCTGCGATCTTCGACCGGTGCCGGGCGGTGGCCGGGCAGCGCGAAGAACAGCAGCTCACGGCCGTCGGCCAGCTTCGCCCGCGTCGGCGCTGTCACGATGTCGAAGACTAGCTTGGCCGCCGTGACGCCGTTCGGGTAACCATGATGGGTCGGACGCCGGGAAGGGGGCAGGGCGATAACCGGTCTTTACGAACAAGCCGGCAACTGGGTGATCGGTTCGGATCCCGGTTTGCTCCGGCTGCGGATGGCGACGCGGACGACGGCCGCGCTCGGCTGTTCGCTGCTGGCGCTTTCCGTCCTGACCCGGGCGACCGGACAGCCCCTGACCGTCGCCCTGTTGGGCGTCGTCATCACGATGGTCGCGTCGCGATCCGTCAACGAGCCGGACCCGCGCCGGCAGCGGATCACCATGGCGTTGCTGCCGCTGCCCGCCGCCGCGTCCATCACCGCCGCCGCGGTGCTCGCGCCCCACCCGGTGGTCAGCGACGCGGTGTTCGTGGTGGTGGTCTTCACCGCCGCCTACATCCGCCGCTTCGGCGCCCGCGGCCGGGCCCTGGGCATGGTCGCCTTCATGTCCTACTTCTTCACGTTGTATCTGCGCGCGCGCATTTCGGAGCTGCCGTGGATGATCGGGGCGGTCGCGGTGGGCACGGTGTGCACGTTCGTGATGACCGCCTACGTCATGCCCGATCGGCCGGAACGCGTGCTGCGGGCGACCGTCCGGGCGTTGCGGGCGAGGATGGCGATCGTCGTCGACACGACGGCGGAGGCGGTGCGCACCGGCCGCCTCGACGAACGCCGCCGGCGCCGCATGCGGGCGCGCACCCTGCGGCTCAACGAGACCGCCCTGATGGTGCAGAGCCAGATCGAGGACAAGGCGGACCCCGCCCTGCTGTGGCCCGGTGTCACCGCCGAACAGCTGGCCCCGTGGCTGCTGGACGCCGAGCTGGCCATCGAGTGGGTGGCCACGGCCGGCCGGCGGGCCGCCGCGCTGGCGTCGGCGGACCCCGGCGCCATACCCGCCCAGACCCGGGCCGCGCTCGTCGATGCGCTCTCCACGCTGGCTCGGGCCATCCGCCTCCCCGAGCCCGACGGCCTTCGACGCGCCGCCGACCAAGCGCAACGACTGCTCGACGAGCAGTGCCGCCCGGCGGCGGCCCCCGCGGACGACGACCCGGGTGAGGCCGCCGTGCGCCGCCTCGCGTTGGCGATAGTCAACGCCGCCACAGCGACTGCCGACGTGCGGGCCATCGTCGACCGGGCCGCCACCGACGGCCCGCTGGGGACCATGGACAGCGAGCGGCCGCCCGCATCCGGCGACGAACCCGCCCAACCCGGCGAAGAAGCGCAGCCCGCGGGTCTGCGACCGACCACCCGGCAGGCCATCCAGGTCGCCGTCGCCGCGTCGCTGGCCATCGTCGCCGGCGAGCTGGTGTCGCCGGCTCGCTGGTATTGGGCGGTGATCGCCGCGTTCGTCATCTTCGCCGGCACCAACTCGTGGGGCGAGACCCTGACCAAGGGCTGGCAGCGCCTGCTCGGCACGCTGCTCGGTGTGCCGTGCGGCGTGCTGGTGGCCACGCTGCTGGCCGGCGACAAGACCGCCGCGCTCGCCGGGATCTTCGTGTGCCTGTTCTGCGCCTTCTATTTCATGACGGTCACCTACAGCCTGATGACGTTCTGGATCACCACGATGCTGGCGTTGTTGTACGGCCTGCTTGGCCAATTCTCTTTCGGCGTACTGATGTTGCGGATCGAGGAGACGGCGATCGGCGCGGTCATCGGGGCCACCGTGGCGATCGTGGTGTTGCCGACCAACACCAGAGCCGCGATCCGCGACGACACCCGCACGTTCCTGGGCAGCCTGTCGATGTTGATCGACGTGTCCACCGCGACGATGTTCGGCGAAGGCGAGAGCGTGAGCCCGTCCGAGCAGGCGCGCCAACTGGACCGGGACCTGCAGCAGTTCCGGGTCACCGCCAAGCCGCTGCTCGCGGGCGTCGCCGGCCTTGCCGGGCGGCGCAGCATTCGCCGCGCGCTGCGCATCTTCGCCGCCTGCGACCGGTACGGCCGCCGCCTGGCGCGCAGCAGCGAGCAATACCAGGACCGGGTGGGGTCGCAACCGCTGGCCGTCGAACTGGCGCAAGCCTTCTCGGCGGCCGCCGCTCAGACACGGCGCAACATCGACGCGCTGGCCGCGGCCATCGGCACCGGCCGCGGGCCGACCATGATCTCGGCGGCCGACGACCTCGACACCGCCGAGACCCTGGCCCGCCAGCGCGACGGGTCGGCGCATCAACCGGCGCCCGATACCCGGCGATTCCTCACCGCGGTGCACGCGCTGCGCCAGATCGAACGGGCCGTGGTCATCGCGGCCACCAACCTCGGCGGGCGCGAAACCCCCGGCGCCGAATTCCACACCGACGGATTTCAGAGGCCGGGCAGGCACGCGGGGAAATAACACGGCTGATTGAGCCCCGTGCCCGACCTGATCCCGCTGGCCGATCCCGAGCGGCTGTGGTCGTCGTTCATCAACGGCATCAAGCACTGGCAGGTCGATTACCGGGGCGCGCGAACGCCGGTCCCCCGCCAGCGTCGGCGGGGACGTCCCTGATCGCCCGCAGCCGGATGCGGGCGCCGCGATGCGGCACCAGCACCACGAACTTCAGCTGCTGTCGTTCGCCGGGCGCGGTGGTGGTTTCCAGCTCGGCGCGGCGCAGGATCTCGCGCAACACCACCCGCATCTCGACCAAGGCGAAGCCGGCGCCCAGACAGCGGCGGTTGCCGCCGCCGAACGGGAACCAGGTCGTGGGGCTCAGCGCGGCGCCCAGCATCCGGTCCGGGTCGAATCGGTGGGGATCGGGGTAGAGCGAGGCGCTGGTGTGCACCAAACCGATTCCGGGCGCCACCATGACCCCGGCCGGCAGCCGGTAGCCGGCCACGTCGGTCGGTTGGGTGAGCGCCCGGCCGACGTCGAAGACCACCGGACGGATCCGCAGGGTCTCCTTCACCAGCGCGTCGAGATACTCGTCACCGGCCGGATCACCGGCGGCGCTGGCCTCGGCGGCGGCCACGGCCTTGGCCAGCACGGCCGGGTGGCGGGTCAACCGCTCGAGCGCCCAGGACAAACCGTTCGCGGTGGTGTCGTGCCCGGCCACCAGCAGCGTCATCAGCTGATCCCGCAGCTCCTTATCGGACATCGTGCGGTCGGCGTCGTCGGCGCGGACCAGCATGGCCAGCACGTCGGTGCGGGCGGCCAGGTCGGGGTCCGCGCGGCGCTCGGCGATCTCCGCGTAGAGCAGGCGGTCGGCTTCGGCCATGCGCCGGCGCAGCCCGCGCCACGGGAGGCGGCGCTGCAGCTCCGGCTTCGCCAGCGCCAGCGTCGCCCACGGCCCCACGCTGAGCAGCCGCGGCATGATCGCCCGCAACGCCGCGAGCCGGGCCGGGTCGGTGGCGCCGATGACCGTCCGCAGGATCACCTCGAGCGTGATCTCCGACATCTTGGGCGCGACCGCGAAGCTCTTGCCCACCGGCCAGCCCGCGATGTTCGCCGCGGCGATCTCGGCCATCAGCCCGGCTTGGCGTGCGACGGCGTCGCGATGGAATGGCGGCAGCATCAGCCGGCGGCGATCCCGGTGGACGTCTTCGTCGATCACCAGAAGAGAGGTGTCGCCGAGCAGCCCGCTCAGAATGGAATTGGCTTCGCCGGCGTGGAACACGTGCGGGTCGCCGGCGAACACCGCCTTGATGTCGGCGGGGTCGGCCAGATACACCAGCGTGCCCATTCCCGCGACGCGCAGCGTGAACACATCCCCGTACCGGCGACGGCAGGCGGCGACGAAGTGCGACCCGCGGTGCAGCATGAGGGCGGCCTGCACCGCGCGGGGCAACCGTGGCCCCGGCGGCAGCGCCACACCCGCGGTCTTGGGCATTGCCCCAATTTTACGGCCGGCCCGCGCGGTGCGGCGAGAACGATTTTCGGCGCCTCAGGTCACAGCTGCGCCCGTGCGCTGCCCGTTTCGTGGCGGTCGCCGGTCGCGATGAAGTCCTCGATCAGCTCCACCACCTGGCTGGGCGCCTCGACCTGGGCGAAGTGGCCGACGTCGGGCAGGATTTCCAGCCGGGCGTCGGTGCGGGCCTCGTGCGCGGCGTACGCGTGCTCGACGGGAATGATCCCGTCGCGCTCTCCCCAGATCGCCATGACCGGGAGGTCGTCACGCAGCCCCAGCCGGCTGAGCGCGCTGACCGCCTGCCCGCGGTAGTCGACCACCGAGCGCAGCGTCCTGAGGAACGACTGGCGCGTCTCGCCATCCGACAGCGACGAGTAGGCGCTCCAAATCTCGGCCCCCCGCGGCGACTGGATGCCGGCGCTCTTCAACCACGTCCTCAGCCGGTTGCCGACGGCCAGGACGGGCTTCGGCGCGATGATCGGCAGGACCAGCTCGGCCCCGGGCGCCGAGAGCAGCCGCAGCACCCAACCGACGTCGGGCCCCAGGCCGCCGCTGCTGATCAGGATCAGCCGCTTGGCGTAGTCCGGGTGCTGGTAGACGAACTGCATCGCGACCCCGCCGCCGAGCGATTGACCGACCAGGGTGGCCTGGCTGACGCCGAGTTCGTCGAGCAGGTCGCGCAGCCACACCGCGAAGGCGCCCAGCGAATAATCCGTGCGGGGTTTCGCCGATTCGCCGTGGCCGAGCAGGTCCGGGGCGATGACCCGGAACTTCTTCGACAGCGGCGGTATCACCGAGCGCCACGTCTCGGAGCTGCCCGCCATGCCGTGGATGAGCAGCAGCACCTCACCGTCACCCTCGTCGCGGTAGGCGACCCGATCGCCGTGCAGCTCGAGGAACTTCAACTCATTCATGGCCCCGGTGTACCCGTTCCGGCGCCGTTTAGGGACCCGGGCGGGGTAAATCGTGACCGAAAACGCTTCCGGCCACCACAGTGCCGGACGCCTCAGCGATGATTTAGTCCATGACGGAACCGGTCGCGGCCCGCGTGGCCGTCTACCTCGACTTCGACAACATCGTCATCTCGCGATACGACCAGGTGCACGGCCGCAGCTCCTTCCAGCGGGACAAAGCCAAGGGGCTCGACCAGTACGCCGAGCGGCTGGACCGGGCCACCGTCGACGTCGGCGCGATCCTCGACTTCGCGTCCTCGTTCGGGACCCTGGTGCTCACCCGCGCCTACGCGGATTGGTCGGCGGACATCAACGCCGGATACCGCGGGCAGCTGGTGGCCCGCGCCGTCGACCTGGTGCAACTGTTCCCCGCGGCGGCCTACGGCAAGAACGGCGCCGATATCCGCCTGGCCGTCGACGCGGTCGAGGACATGTTCCGGCTGCCCGACCTCACCCACGTGGTGATCGTGGCCGGTGACTCCGACTACATCCCGCTGGCGCAGCGCTGCAAACGGCTCGGCCGGTACGTGGTGGGCATCGGGGTGGCCGGCGCGTCGAGCCGGGCGCTTGCCGCGGCCTGCGACGAGTTCGTCATCTACGACTCGCTGCCCGGGGTGCCGGCGCTCGAACCGGAGCCCGCGGCCACCGACGCCGACGCCGGCGACGCGGCCAAATCACCGAAGCGTCGGGCCGGCCGCGCCAAGGCCGCCCAGCCCGAGGAGTCCGAGCCACCCGACCCGCAGGCCGCCGCCACGGCCCTGCTGACGCGCGCGCTGCAGATCGGCCTGGACAAGGACGACGCCGACTGGCTGCACAACTCCGCGGTGAAGGCGCAGATGAAACGGATGGACCCGTCGTTCAGTGAAAGGTCTTTGGGATTCCGGTCGTTCAGCGACTTCCTGCGTTCGCGCTCCGAGGTGGTGGAGTTGGACGAGACGTCGACGACGCGTATGGTCCGGCTTCGTGCGCCAGAGTGAAGCCCCCTCGGGGCCCCACTGGCTCACCCGCAACGTCCGGGTGCTCTCCGCGGTCTCCTTCCTGCAGGACACCGCCAGCGAGCTGCTGTATCCGCTGCTGCCGATCTACCTGACGGCCGTGCTGGGCGCGCCGCCGTCGGTGGTGGGAGCCGTCGAGGGCCTGGCCGAAGGTGCGGCGTCCATGACCAAACTCGCCGCGGGCCCGCTAGGGGACCGGTTTGCGCGACGCCCGCTGATCGCCACCGGCTACGGGATGGCGGCACTGGGGAAGGTCATCATCGCGGTCGCCGCGGCGTGGCCGGGCGTGCTGGCGGGCCGCGTCGTCGACCGGCTGGGCAAGGGCGTGCGCGGCGCACCCCGGGATGCGCTGCTGGTCGACGACGTGGACGACGCCCTGCGCGGCCGGGTGTTCGGCTTCCACCGCGCGATGGACACCCTGGGCGCCGTCGCCGGTCCGCTGCTCGGGTTGGCCGGCTACGAGCTGCTGGATCACCGCATCCCGCCGCTGCTGTATGTCGCCATCGTGCCCGCGGTGCTGTCCGTGGCGCTGGTCTTTTTGGTGCGCGAGCGGGGCCGCGGCGCCCCGCAAGCGCAGCGGCCGTCCATGTGGGCCGGTGTGCGCTCGTTGCCGCGACCGTACTGGCGGGTGACCGCGCTACTGGTGGTCTTCAGCATGGCGAACTTTCCCGACGCCCTGTTGCTGTTGCGCCTCAACGAGATTGGCTTCTCGGTGGTGGGGGTGATCCTCGCGTACGTCGGATACAACGCGGTGTACGCCCTGGCCAGCTACCCGGCCGGGGCGCTCGCCGACCGCATCGGCAGGCCGGCGCTGTTCGGCCTCGGCCTGACGTTCTTCGCCGTCGGTTACATCGGGCTGGGGCTGACCACCGACATCGTCACCGCCTGGCTGCTGATCGGCGCCTACGGATTGTTCACCGGCTGCACCGACGGCGTCGGGAAGGCCTGGATCTCCGGCCTCGTCGATCAGCCGCATCAGGCCAGCGCGCAGGGCGTGTTCCAGGGCGCCATCGGGCTGGGCGTCCTGGTGGCGGGCTTGTGGGCGGGCTTGCTGTGGGGCACGAACGGTCAACTTCCACTGCTCATTTCGGGAATCACCGGTGGCGTGTTCGCGGTCGTGTTGATCGGCGGCCGGCTGATCGGCGGCGGGAGACGCGGGTAGCCGCCGCGCGAGTGGCCACACACACATCCCCTGCTGTATGGCGGACTTCCGAAGAACGCCCGCGGCAGCCCAGCAAAGTCGTTGACAGCCCCCGGGCCCGGCCATACATTGTGTGAAAGTTGTCGCGACTGGTTCGCGCAACCCCGAGGAGACCGCCATGGCCGTCGGTACCGCTCCCACAAGCGTTTTCGATGCCGATCTGCCGACGCTGGCGTACGGCGCGGAGGAGACCCCGGCCGAGGTCTATCCGCGGCTTCAGGAGGCGCAACGACGCGCGCCCGTCGCCCTCGGACCGCACGGACCCGAAGTCCTGTCCTACCGCCTCGTCCGCGCCGTGCTGCGCGATCCTCGCTTCCAGATCCCGCCCGGGATCAACCTGCTCGTCCAGGGCGTCACGTCGGGTCCGTTGTGGGACAAGGTGGTCAACAGCCTGCTCTGCCTGGAAGGCGACGCGCACCACCGGCTGCGCAGCCTGACCTCCAAGGCGTTCACGCCCCGCGCGACCCTGAGGTTGCACGACACCATGGTCTCGGTGATGAACGAGCTGATCGATGACGTCATCGACGCGGGCCGCTGCGACGTCGTCACCGACCTCGCCCGCCCCTACCCCGTTCCGATCATCTGCGCACTGCTCGGCGCGCCGCGCGAGGACTGGCAACGGTTCTCGTCGTGGGCGGACGACGTCTTCAAAGCCTTCAGCTTCAGCGTGGACCTCCGCGAGGTCGAGCCGGTCGTGATGGCGGCGTGGCGGCAGCTCGACGACTACGTCGACGACATGGTGGCGCGGCGGCGGCACAGCCTGACCGATGACCTGCTCTCCGACCTGATTCGAGCCGAGGACCCGACTCTTCCAGGCGACCGCCTGAGCACCGCCGAACTGCGGATGCTCGCGGGCGGCCTGCTGCTGGCCGGGACGGACACCACCCGAAACCAGGTGGCCGCCTCGGTGCACGTGCTGTGCGAGCACCCCGAGCAGTGGGGCCTGCTCAAGGCCCACCCGGAGCTGGCGATGCGCGCCGTCGAGGAGACCATGCGCCATTCGCCCATCGCGTGCGGAACCCTTCGGCTGGTGGTCGAGGACGCCGAGCTGGACGGCTACCTGTTCCCCGCCGGCGCGATGGTGCTGGTCAACACCGCCGCGGCCAACCGCGACCCGGCCGTGTACGCCGATCCCGACCGGGTCGACATCACGCGTGCGGGGGCGCCGCCCATCTTGACCTTCGGCGGCGGTGTGCACTACTGCCTGGGCGCCAACCTGGCCCGCCGCGAGATCGCCGAGGCACTGAACGTCATCGCCGGGCGCCTGCTCGACCCGCGCACCGCCGGGCCGGTCCCGTGGAAGCCGATGGTCAGCCTGAGCGGCCCGAAGAGCCTGCCCATCGAGTTCGACCGATAAACGGGGTGTGACGAAGACCGCCCGACACAAGTCGCGGTTGCCCCCGGCCCGCTTTACGCTCGTTGGTTACACGAACTTAACGGGGGTTTTCGATGCGGGCAGTTGCGGGGCAAAGCGCGCCCAGATTCGGGCGTGCCCTCTTCGCGTCGGTCACCTGCCTGGCGGTGGCGTCCTGCTCGGCGACCGCGTCACCGCCCGCGGCGGCGCCGAGGACCTCGACGTCGACCGGTAAGGCGGCCACCCGCCCGGCTCCCGCGCCGCCCCCGGTGACGGGTCCGCTGGAGAAGGACTGGAAAACCTACGGCGCGACGGCGTACTTCGGTTGCCCCGAGAAGTTCTCCCCGGGGACGTCGGCGCTCGAGGCGATTCGGCCCAAGGTATTCGATACGAAAACCGGGCAGTATGTGGCGCCCGGGGCCCCGACGGTGCCCGCCGGAGAGAGTTTGACCGGTGCCGTCTGCGCGTTGACCGGCACGGCCGACGACATGAAGGTCGTCTATCTGGTGACGACCGTCAAACCGGCGCACGGGCCGAACCCCGAGGTCGCCAAGGCCACCGCGTACGCGTTCGACCTCAAGACCAGCCAACCGTTGGTGACCAAAGAGCTGCAGCCGCCGAACCCCGGCCTGAAGCTCACCCCATCGAACGACTGGACCCTGGCCGCGACCGCGTCGGGCGTGGCGTGGGTGAACGCGTTCACCGACGGGCACGGCGCCCCCTCGCCGCCGCGGACCGTGCTGCTGTCCGGCGCCGATCTCGCGCCGATGTGGGACGACCCGCAGCCGGGCCACGCATGGCAGGACGTGCTCTCCTTCCAGCGAAACACCGACGCCACCAAGGCGTCGGGGGCCGAGCTGCGCCGTCCGAGCGGTGAAGCGCTCTACCAGGACAACGACATCTGGACGGTCGACAGTGAGTTGTCCGACGGCCCGGACAAATTGGTGAAGATGACGCATTGGGATTCCTACAACCCGCCGGTGGTCTCGACGATGTTCTATGACCTCAACGGCAAATCCGTCATCAAAGTCGGCGATTCCGAGAAGATTTCGGGCGGCGGCTTGTCGGCCACGTTGTCGGACGGGAAGTTGTTCGTCGACGGCCGTAACTCCGACAATTCGCAATTCGGCTTCGGCGTGTGGAACCTGCGGACCCAGCAGTGGGACTTGCTGAAGACGCGCGACGACGCGAAGAAGATGCCGATCGCCAAATTGGCGTTCTTCGAAGACCACCTCTACATCACCAACGTCGGCAACACGTTCGCCGTCCTCGCGTTGCCCGCCACCGATCCGGTCGCGACCACCTGGTCCGTCCGGCCCTTCGCGCGGATATCGGGCTGGACCCTGGTGTGCCGCGGCGAGAATGCCGCTGCCCTCAACGGCGACTGCAAGGACATCGTGATGGTGCAAGACCAGGACGGCCACTTCCCCGGCCCGTGGACGTGAGCCTCGTCAGGACTGCGGGATCAGTTGGCGGCGCAGAAACTGCGCCTGCACCGAGCTGATCTCCTCGAAGAGGGTTCCCGTGTACACGTCGAAGTGCCCAACCGGATAGCGTTGCAGTTCAACGTGTTTCATCTTCGACGCGATACGCACGGCGAACCTGGGCGACGCCTGCAGGTCGTGATCCCCCACGCACATCAGCACCGGCATCCCCAGCCTTTCCGCCGTGCCCTTCCGGTAGCGCGGCAGGGCGAAGAGCATGCGGGGAGCCAGCGCGTTGCGCCAGCCGACGGCTTCACCGCCCAGCGCCTCGAACGCGGCCTTCGCTTCGGGCTCGGTGAACACCGCGACCTCGCCGGGATCGGCGACCACGGGGACCAGATACGGCTGCTGCCCCAACGTCGCGCCCACCACGTCGCGCAACGCGGCGGCGGTGAACTGCACCGTCCGCCAAGTGACATCCCAATTGAGGCGCTCGCCGAGCCTGCGGCCGCGGTGCCAGCCGTCGATCAGCGGTACCTGCGCCACGACCGCGGCGATGTCCGGGTCGGTGGCGGCCACCGCCAGCACGTGGCCGCCGCTGAGCGAGGTTCCCCACAACGCGACCCGACGCGGATCGATGTCGTCGCACGCGCGCGCGTATCGCACCGCCGCCCGGTAGTCGTCTTGTTGCGCCGCGACGTCGATGACTTGCCTGGGCTCGCCGCCGCTGGCGCCGAAATTCCGGTAGTCGAACGCCAGCACCGCCAGGCCCGCCGCGGTGAACTTCTCCGCGTAGGCCGGCAGGCCCAGGCGCTTGGTGGCGCTGCCGCCGTGCCCCATCACCACGCAGGCCAGCCCGCCGCCGGCGGTCGCGGGCCGGTAGAGATCGGCCACGCACCGCACCCCGCCGGAGTCGAAGGACACTTCCTTCAGCATTGACACGTTCGTTCCGCTCTGAGTCGGTACACCGTGCTTTCAATCTGCACCTCCCGAGGAGCAGTGACCAGGACCAAGAGCAACAGTTCCCGGTGACCTAGGCCCCTACTGAACGGGGCGCGTACAACTCGAAGCCGTCAGCGCCGCGCTGTGGTCGCTTTATAGACCTCGAACCATGCGACGCCGATGAACCCGGCTGACACGGCGACGACCCAGTCGCGCGGCGCGATCGGACCGAAGTTGAAGGCCCGGCGCAGTCCGGGCACTGTCAGCACCACGATGAGCAGCGCAGCCGCCGCGCCCAGTATCCACTTCAGGGCGCGGTTGCGCCGCTCCCGGAACGTTCGCCAGATCGGCAGCCGCCATGACCGATTCACCAGAATCAACGCAAGATTGCCGACGACGAGCGTGGCGAACGTCACCGAGCGGACCACATTGTCAGGGCGATGGTCAAGCACTGCCCACAAGTAAACGCCGAGGCTGACGACCAGCATCGAAACCCCTTGCAGCACAGCGATCGCCAGTTTGCCTGCACCGAACATCGGCTCGTTCAGCCCGCGCGGCGGCGAATCCATGATCTCCGGGTCGATCTCCTCGGCTTCGAACACCACCGAGCAGGCGGGATCAATGATGAGTTCGAGGAAGGCGATCTGCACGGGCAGCAGCACAAGAGGCCAGCCGACCACGAAAACCGGGACCAGGGACATCCCCACGATCGGCAGGTGCACGGCGATCACATAGGACATCGCTTTTCGTAAGTTGTCGAAGACGCCGCGGCCCTGCCGCACTCCGCCGACGATCGACGTGAAGTCGTCATCGGTGATGACAAGCCCGGCGGACTCGCGGGCGACGTCGGTGCCGCGTCCCCCCATTGCGATGCCGATGTTGGCCGCGCGCAAGGCCGGGGCGTCATTGACGCCGTCACCCGTCATCCCGACCACTTCACCGTTGGCCTGCAGGGCGCGGACGAGTTGAAGCTTCTGCTCCGGCACCATTCGCGCGAAGACACTGACCGACCGGATGTGGCGAGCCAACTCATCGCCCGGCATCGCCTCGAGGTCGCGGCCGGTGATGCAGCCGGCTTCATGGTCCAAGCCGATGTCGCGGGCGATCGCCAGAGCGGTGCCGGGGTAGTCGCCGGTGATCATGATGGTGCGGACGCCCGCATGCCGGCATTCGGCGACCGCAGCTGCCACGCCGGGCCGCACAGGGTCGTTGAGGCCGGCCAGCCCAAGGAATTCGAACTCGAAGTCGTGCTGTTCGGACGGTAACGCTGTGTCGGCATCGAAGTGGGCGCAAGCCACCGCCAGGACCCGCTGGCCGCCGGCCGTGGCCTGTTCGACGTCGGCGGTGAG
>NZ_LZKD01000242.1:0-100867 GCF_001668695.1 Mycobacterium sp. E2497 | reverse complement strand
ACTACCGCGATCCCGGTCGTTACCGCGCCCCGGCCACCCCCACCGAGGAGATCCTGGCCGCCATCTACGCCCAGGTCCTCGGCCTCGACCGGGTCGGCGTCGACGACTCGTTCTTCGACCTGGGCGGGGATTCGCTGGCGGCGACACGCTTGATCGCGGCGGTCAACGCCGGCCTGGGCGCCCACCTCGGGGTGCGGTCGCTGTTCGAGGCGCCCACCATCCACCAGTTGGCGCCGCGCCTCGGCAACGACGGGGCGGGGCGCACGCCGTTGACGGCGATCGAACGGCCCGCGGTGATTCCGTTGTCATTCGCCCAATCCCGGTTGTGGTTCCTCGACCAGTTGCAGGGGCCCTCGGCGGTGTACAACATGGCGGCGGCGCTGCGGCTGGACGGGCGCCTGGATGCCGACGCGTTCCATGCCGCACTGGGCGACGTGGTGGCCCGGCACGAAAGCCTGCGCACGGTCTTCATCGCGGCCGAGGGGACACCGCAGCAGGTCGTGATGACACCCGAGGAGGCCGACGTCCGGTGCGACATGGTCGACGCCACGGCGTGGCCGCAGGAGCGCTTGACCGAGGCCGTCGAGACGGTCGCCCACTACGCGTTCGACCTGGGAACCGAAATTCCCCTGCGCGCTTGGCTTTTCCGCACGGACATGGAAGAGCACGTGCTGGTGACGGTGCTCCACCACATCGCGGCCGACGGCCTGTCGCTCACGCCGCTGGTGCGCGATCTCGGCGTGGCCTACGCCGGCCGGTGCGCGGGCCAAGCCCCGCAATGGCGGCCGCCGGCCGTGCAATACGCCGACTTCGCGCTGTGGCAACGCGCGCATCTCGGCGACCCGGACGATCCGGACAGCCCCATCGCCGGGCAGCTGCGGTTCTGGGAACACACGCTGGCCGGGATGCCCGAGCGGCTGGTGCTGCCCACCGATCGGCCCTACCCGCTGGTGGCCGACCACCGCGGGGCGACCGTGGGCGTGCGGTGGCCGGCCGAGCTACAGCAGCGGGTGCGCGAGGCGGCGCGGGCGCACAACGCGACCAGTTTCATGGTCGTGCAGGCCGCGCTGGCGGTGCTGCTGTCGACGCTGAGCGGAAGCAGCGAGGTGGCCGTGGGCTTCCCGATCGCCGGGCGCCGCGACCCGTCGCTCGACGGCGTGGTGGGCTTCTTCGTCAACACCCTCGTGTTGCGCACGGATCTGGGCGGAGACCCGACGGTCGCGCAGCTTCTGGCGCAGGTGCGCGGGCGCAGCCTGGCCGCCTACGAGCACCAGGACGTCCCCTTCGAGGTGCTCGTCGAGCGGCTTCGGCCCACCCGCAGCCTCAGCCACCATCCGCTGGTGCAGGTGATGCTGGCCTGGCAGAACAACGACCCGACCGAGCTGAGCCTGGGTGACCTGCACGTCACCCCGCTTCCGGTGGACACCCACACCGCCCGCATGGACCTGACGTTCTCACTGGCCGAACACTTCAGCGACACCGGTGAACCCGCCGGGATCGGCGGGCAGGTGGAGTTCCGCACCGACGTGTTCGACACCGGCACCATCGAAACGCTGGTCAAACGCCTGCACCAGGTGCTGCTGGCCGTCACCGCCGACCCCGCGCGGCCGTTGTCGTCGATCGACGTGCTCGATGACGACGAGCGCGCCCGCCTCGACGAGTGGGGCAATCGCGCGGTCTCCACCCGGACGGTGACCTGGCCGTCGATCCTGGAGGCGTTCGCCGCCCACGTCGGCCGCACCCCGGACGCGGTGGCCGTCCGCTGCGGGGACCGCACGCTGACCTACCGCGAGCTCGACCGGGCCGCGAATCGGTTGGCGCACCTGCTCATTGACCGCGGGGCGGGCCCGGGCGAATGCGTGGCGCTGCTCGCGGACCGCTCGGCCGAGGCCGTCGTGGCGATCCTGGCGGTGCTCAAGACCGGGGCGGCCTACCTGCCGATCGACCCGGGGCTGCCGGCGGCGCGGATCGAGTTCGTCCTCGCCGACGCCGCGCCGGTGGCCGCGCTGACGACCGCCGGTCTCCGGTCGCGGCTGGACGGCTTCGACCGCCCCGTCGTCGACGTCGACGATCCCGCCCTGCACGCCCGGCCCGCGAGCGCGCCGTCGGCGACGCCACCGGCCGACGACGTCGCCTACATCATCTATACGTCCGGCACCACCGGTACTCCGAAAGGCGTTGCGGTCACTCACCGCAACGTCACGCAGCTGTTCACGCCACTCGACGCGCCGCTGCCGGCGGGGGGAGTGTGGGCGCAGAGCCATTCGCTGGTCTTCGACGTGTCAGTCTGGGAGATCTTCGGCGCGCTGTTGCACGGCGGGCGGGTCCTGGTGGTGCCCGACGCCACCGCCCGCTCCCCGGAGGACCTGCACGCGCTGCTGACCGCCGAAAACGTCAGCGTGCTCACCCAAACACCGTCGGAGGCCGGAATTCTGGCGCCCGAGGGTCTGGACTCGGCCGCCCTGGTGGTGGCCGGGGAGGCCTGCCCGGAAGAGGTGGTGGACCGGTGGGCGCCGGGGCGGACCATGCTCAATGTCTACGGCCCGACCGAGACCACGATGTGTGTGGCGATCAGCGCGCCGCTGGTCCCCGAGTCGGGAACACCGCCGATCGGTTCGCCGGTCCCGGGGGCGGCGCTGTTCGTGCTCGACGGGCGGCTGCGGCCGGCGCCCACCGGCGTGATCGGGGAGCTGTATGTGACGGGGGCGGGCCTGACGTACGGGTACGTGCGCCGGGCCGGTCTGACCGCGTCGCGGTTCGTGGCGTGCCCGTTCGGGGTGCCCGGGCAGCGCATGTATCGCACCGGGGACCTGGTGCGCTGGGGAGCCGACGGCCAGCTGCAGTACCTGGGCCGGGTCGACGAGCAGGTGAAAATCCGCGGGCACCGCGTCGAGCTCGGTGAGGTCCGCGCCGCGCTGGCCGCCTTGGCCGGCGTCGAGCAGGCCGCGGTGATCGCCCGCGAGGACCGCCCCGGCGACAGGAGGCTGGTGGGATACGTCACCGGGACCGCCGACCCGGTGACGCTGCGCGCGGCGCTGGCCGACCGGCTACCCGCCTACATGGTCCCGGCCGCGGTGCTGGCGGTGGACGCTTTGCCGTTGACGGTCAACGGCAAACTCGACACCCGGGCGTTGCCCGCGCCGGAATACACCGATCGGGACCGCTACCGCCCGCCGGCCACGCCGGTCGAGGAGACGCTGGCCGACATCTACGCCCAGGTCCTGGGCGTGCAGCGGGTTGGCGTCGAGGACTCGTTCTTCGACCTCGGCGGCGATTCACTGTCGGCCATGCGCCTGGTCGCGGCGATCCACACCACCCTGGGCATCCATCTGCCCGTGCGCGCGGTGTTCGACGCGCCGTCGGTGCGGAACCTGAGTCAGCAGTTCGACTCGTACGCACAAGATTTCGCGGCCGCACCCAAGATCGGTCCCAGCTTCGCCTCGGTGCACGGTCGCGACGCCACCGAGGTGTACGCGAGCGATCTGATGTTGGAGAAGTTCATCGACGCCGGGACGCTGGGCGGCGCGCCGTCGTTGCCCGGCCCGAGCGCTCAGGTGCGGACGGTCCTGTTGACCGGTGCGACGGGCTTTTTGGGCCGTTACCTGGCCCTGCAGTGGCTGGAGCAGCTGGAGCTGGTGGACGGCAAGCTGATCTGCCTGGTGCGGGCCGGCTCGGATGAGGAGGGTCGTCGGCGGCTGGAGAAGACCTTCGACAGCGGTGACCCGAAGTTGCTGAACCGCTTCCACGAACTCGCTGACGGCCACCTGGAGGTCATCGCGGGGGACAAGGGTGCGGCGAACCTGGGCCTGGATGAGCCGACGTGGCAGCGGTTGGCCGACACTGTTGATCTGATCGTGGACTCGGCGGCGCTGGTCAACGGCGCGCTGCCCTACAGCGAGCTGTTCGCCCCCAACGTCGCGGGCACCGCCGAGCTGATCCGGCTGGCGATGACGGCCAAACTCAAGCCCTACACGTATGTTTCGACCGCCAACGTCGGGGACGGGGTGGAGCCGGCCGCCTTCACCGAGGACGCCGACATCCGGGTCATCAGCCCCACCCGGACCATCGCCGGCGGTTACGCCAACGGTTACGGCAACAGCAAGTGGGCCGGCGAGGTGTTGCTGCGCGAGGCCCACGACCTGTGCGGGCTGCCGGTCTCGGTGTTCCGCTGCGACCTGCTTCTGGCCGATGTCACCTACGCGGGACAGCTCAACCTGTCGGACATGTTCACCCGGATGGTGTTGAGCATCGCGGCGACCGGTGTCGCGCCGCGGTCGTTCTATCGACTGGACGTCGAGGGCAACCGGCAGCGGGCGCACTTCGATGCGCTGCCGGTGGAGTTCGTCGCCGAGGCCATCACCGCCTTGGGCGCGCAGGTGATGCAGGGGTTCGAGACCTATCACGTGATGAACCCGCACGACGACGGGATCGGCATCGATGAGTACGTCGACTGGCTGGTCGAGGCCGGCTATCCGATCGAGCGCATCGACGACTTCGGCGAGTGGCTACAGCGGTTCGAGGCCGCCCTGCGCGAACTGCCGGAGCGCCAACGCCAACACTCGGTGCTCCCGCTGTTGTCGTCGCCCGGAACGCCGCAGGTCGAGCCTGGCGAGCCGGACCGCGGGTCGTTCGCCCCGACCGACCGGTTCCGCGCCGCGGTGCGCGAAGCCAAGATCGGCCCCCACAGCGACGATCCGGACATCCCGCGTGTGTCGGCGCCCGTGATCGTCAAGTACGTCACCGACCTGCAGCTGCTCGGCCTGCTCTAACGTACGTGCGAAACTGCATGTCATGACACCAGCGCGCGTGCCCCCATTGCCGCTCGAGGAAGCAAAGGCCGCCGCCGACGAGGCGGCCGTGCCCAACTACATGGCAGAACTGAACATCTTCCAGGTGCTGCTCAACCACCCGCAGCTGGCGCGCGCCATCAACGATCTGCTTGCCACCATGCTCTGGCACGGTGCACTCGACCCGCGGTTGCGCGAATTGGTGATCATGCGGATCGGTTGGCTCACCGCGTGCGACTACGAATGGACCCAACACTGGCGGGTTGCCTCGAGGCTGGGGGTCGCACCCGAGGACCTGCTCGCCGTGCGCGACTGGCAGGCACACGACGGATTCGGCGCAGTCGAGCGTGCCGTGCTGGCCGCCACCGACGACGTGGTGCGCTACGGCGCGGTCAGTGACGCGAGCTGGGCGAGCTGCCAGCGTGAGTTAAACGGTGACACAACGGTTCTCATCGAGCTTGTCACCGCGATCGGCGCTTGGCGCATGGTCGCATCGATCTTGCGGAGCCTTGCCGTCCCATTGGAGGAAGGCGTCGCGAGTTGGCCGCCGGACGGCCAAGGGCCGCAGCGCCGGCCGATCCGGTAGCTGCAAACGGCGAAAGTGTGCACCCCGCCCGGGGCCCCGATACCGCTTTTCGAGCAGCGACGACGACCCCATCACCATTAAAATCGCTGCCGAGGGCCCTGTGGGCATACGCGAAGGAAGGTAACGAGATACCGTGTTCGGCTCGTCTCTTCAGGACGTGCTGGGTGAACGTGCCAGCATGCAGCCTGATGATATCGCGTTCACCTTCGTCGACTACGAACACGATTGGGACGGCATTGTCAAGAGTCTCACCTGGTCTCAGACATACCGGCGCTCGTTAGACATCGCGCACGAACTCAGGTGCCGAGCGTCCAGCGGTGACCGGGTACTGATCTTGGCGCCGCAGGGACTCGACTACGTCACCGCATTCCTGGGGACGCTGCAGGCCGGGCTTATCGCAGTTCCACTCTCGGCTCCTGTTGGCGGCGCGCACGACGAACGTGTTGATTCCGTGCTGCACGACACATCGCCGTCGGTGATTCTCACCACATCCTCAGTCGTCGGCGATGCCGCGAAGTATGCACAGCCACACAACGGTGGGTCCGGTCCAGCACTCATCGAGGTTGACTCGCTGGATGCCAAGCCGCCCGGGGCCGTCTCGTCCCGGAGCCGTAGTCGTTCTGAGATTGCCTATCTGCAATACACATCCGGGTCCACTCGTCGACCCGCCGGGGTGATGATTTCGCACCGCAATTTGCTGGCGAACTTCCATCAAATCGCCTCGGACTATTTCCTGGAGTATGGGCAGCTGGCCCCGCCTGGCACCACCACCGTGTCTTGGCTGCCCTTCTACCATGACTTAGGTTTGATTCTAGGAATTTGCGCACCGATCCTGGCCGGAGTCCGCAGTGTGTTCACGACGCCGGTCGCGTTTCTGCAACGGCCAGCTCGATGGATGCAGTTGCTGGCCAGCCACAGTCGGGTTTTTTCGGCGGCGCCGAACTTCGCCTTCGAGCTGGCGGCGCGCAGGACCACCGACGAGGACATGGCCGGGCTGGATCTCGGCGACGTGATGATCATCCAGAGCGGGGCCGAGCGGGTGCAGCCCGCGACGATACGGCGTTTCACTGAGCGGTTCGCCAATTTCAACTTGCGAGACACGGTGGTGCGACCTTCCTACGGGCTCGCAGAGGCGACCGTTTACGTGGCGACCCGCGCTCCGGCTCAACCGCCACGAGTCGACCACTTCCGCGCTGAAGAACTCTCCGCCGGCCACGCGAGGCGGTGCGAAAGTGGAAGTGGGACACCGCTGGTCAGTTACGGCGTGCCGCGTTCGCAGACGATCCGTATCGTGGACCCGGCGACCAGTGTCGAGTGTCCCCCGGGAACCGTCGGCGAGATCTGGGTGCACGGCGAGAACGTCTCAACGGGTTATTGGCAGCGACCTGAAGAAACGGAAAGCACCTTCGGGGCAAAGCTTTCCGCGCCGTCCGCCGGCACACCGCAAGAGCCGTGGCTGAGAACCGGCGACTCGGGGTTCTTCTTCGACAACGAGTTGTACATCATCGGTCGCATGAAGGATCTGTTGATCGTGTATGGACGCAACCACTCTCCAGATGACATCGAGGCGACCATACAGAAGGTCACGCCGGGAAGGTGTGCGGCGATTGCAGTTCCGGATGTGGGAACCGAAAAGCTGGTGGTCATCCTCGAGATCAAGAAACCTGGCGATGCCGAGGAGGATCCTGTGAGCAAATGGCTCACGGTGAAGGGTGAAGTCACCTCGGCGATCTCAAACGCCCATGGCTTGGCGGTATCGGACCTGGTTGTGGTAGCGCCCGGCTCGATTCCCATCACCACTAGCGGCAAGATCAGGCGAGGGACGTGCGTAGAGCTGTACCGGCAGAATCAATTCGCCCGCCTGGACGCGTAGGTCGTGACGACCGAAACCGGTAGAAGCACAACAGCGGCGTGCCGGCGGCGATCGTGATGTCTCCGGCGCGAGAGCGCCGTCGGCGTCGCGCCGAGCGCGATGCTGTGGGGGATAACCGTCTGGCGCTCATCGATCAGATGTCGTTTCTTTCGGTCCTCGCCACCGGCCAGGGCACAGTCGTCCAATGCGTCTGGATTTACGAGCGCGCGATCGACTTCGACGGGCTGGAGCGCTTTCGCCGCAACCTTGGCTTCGGGTTGATGGGGCGGCGGATCGAGCGTTCTCCGCTGCCCTTCGCCCGTCATCGGTGGGTTTCATATCCGGCCGCGCCGGACCTCGATGTCGCTGAGCACGCCCGTCCGCGCAGCGAACTCAGCGCGTGGGTTGACGAACGCGCAAGGATGCCCGTCAACCCGGAATGGGGGCCGGCTTGGCATCTCGGAGTTGCGCCCTTCATGGATGGATCGACAGCCATCAGCCTGGTGGCATCGCATCTGGTGGTTGACGGACTCGGCTTTTGCCTGGCGATAGCCGATGCGGTCAAGGGCAACACCCGTGATCTGGGGTATCCGCAGCCACAGTCGCGCAATCGACTGGGGGCGGTGATCCAGGACGCCTGCCAAACCGCACGGGAAGCACCCCAGATCGCGAGGGCGCTTGCCGCGGCAGTACGCCTGGGGCGCCGCAGGGAGTCAGACATCGCCCGCGTGCGGGCGTCGAAACCGGTCGCCACTGAGCGGGGCAACGCGGATGACGCTCTGATGGCGCCGGCGATCACGATCTACGTTGCCCTCGATGAGTGGGACACTCGAGCGAAAGCCCTTGGCGGAACACGTAACGCGCTTTTCGCCGGGTTTGCCGCGAAGATGGCGGAGCGCGCCGGATGCCGAGCTGGCGACGGCAGCCCCGTCGCGATGTCGTTCCCGGTCAGCGAGCGCACGGAGGACGACACGCGCGCCAACGCGTTGTCATTTCTGATCGTCAGTGTCGACCCGGCGCATGCGACAACGGATTTGCGCGATATCCGACGCGCCATCAGCCAGGCGCTTCATACCCTGCGGGAGACGCCAGAGGAGTTGTTGCAGTTACTTCCGCTGGCCCCGTTGACGCCGAAATGGGCGATGAGAAGGTTGGCCGATGTGGCCTATGGCTACACCGACGTGGGTTGTTCGGCCATCGGAGACATCGACCCGGCAGTAGGCCGCCCGGACGGCACCGACGCAGGTCATGTCTTCATTCGAGGCGTGCGGCAACGCTTCGCGCGGCAGAGCTTCGATCGCCCCCGTGGCATCTTGATGGTTTCGGGGCGCATCGGCGGACAGGTTTTCATCACCGTCGTCGCCTACCAACTCGACGGCAAGCACTCGAACGGTGAGCTGCGCGAACTGGCGGCGCACACGCTGTCGGAGTTCGGCCTGACCGGCGTCATCGACTGAAGACCGGGCGGATTGTTCCTCGGGTCAAAGCGCCCGAGGCTCCCGATGTTTCGAGTAGATCGCTAAAGTCGATCCGTACCTAACGCCGATACTTTCTCGCGCCGGCAAGGAACGTTGCGAGTTCAAGTCACTCGGCGAACCATCGCGCGGGAAGCTATGGGGGCATCGTGAAAGTTCTCAGTACGCTGCGCACCGCAACCGAGAGCGCCTCCGCTGCCGCGCGCTACCGCCGCGACGGCGAGGCGTTGCGCTTCGTTTGCGAAACCCACCAGGAGCTTTCGCCGCAGCCTCCCGCCGGCCGCCGCACGCTGGTTCTTTTCGCGCATTTCGACCCCGAGGGGATCGTCGATCCTTACGTCGCCTATTACCTGAAAGCGCTGCACGGTCTCGGAGCAACGATCATTTTCGTCTCCGGATCGCCCGCGCTTACGCCGGAGTCGGTCGCTTCGATCCGCCACCTCTGTGCCGGCATTTACACCCGCCGCACGCTTTCCCTCGACTTCGGCAGCTGGCACCTCGCGTGGTGCATTCTCCGACAACATGGCTGGTCGCTTGATCAGTTCGACCGGTTCGTCATCGCCAACGACAGTGTGTACGGTCCACTGTTTCCCATACAAGAAATGTGGAACGCGTTCCACGATGCCGACATGTATGGCCCTATCGAAAACGCCGAATGGATCCCACACCTGCAGTCCTTCTTTGTGGTCTGGGACCTCAACTCGCGTACCCGCCCGTTTCTCAACGACTTCTGGACCGACTTCCGGTACCTCGTCGTCAAAGGGCATCTGATCTGGGAATACGAGGTCGGGTTGTCCAGGCGTGCTCGTCAAGCAGGGCTGCGCATCAAAACGCTGGTCTCTCCCGCCAGTGTCAAAGCGGCGCACGGTCGCTCACCGGCGCATCAGTGGGCCGGCATTCTCTCCGGCGGGCCCGTCAACAACACCCTGTACTTCTGGGACGGCCTGATCGAGCACCTCCGGTTCCCCTTCCTGAAGGCGAAATTGCCTCGGCAAAACAAGCCGTGGCACGACTCCATGGCGCACCTGGGCGACTTCATCCAGCAGCACACTGCTTACCCGTACGAGTTGATCGAATCCAACCTGGACAGGCTCGGCTGCGGACCGCATTCCTGGGTAAGGCCCAGCGGCTACGCGGTGCTCGCGAACAGGCTCTTCGTTAATGAGTCCGCACGGTTAGTGGAGGCTATCCGGGGCCGGGATTCGTATCGCTGAACCAATCGGCGGACGGCGGCGCATGAAGCAGGACCGCTAGCTCATCCCGTTGGCCACCAACAAGACTCCCACCGCGGTGACAATGATGGCCACGATCCGCCGGCGGCGAGGCCGCACCCAGTCGTGCAACCGCAGCATCGCCGCTTTCGTGTGCGCCGGCGTGGCCCAGTAGCTGATGAGCGGAATTTCGATGATCGCAAGGTTCACGGCCACGAACATGATGACAGCGCTGATCTGCATGCCGATGGGGCCGCCCGAAGCCATGGTGACTGCGAGTGCGACCGGATACTCGGCGGCGGGAAATCCGGAGCCGAGCCCGACCACAAACGGCACAGACAAACGCTCGCCTTCCAGCACATTTTCGGCGCGGCCCCGAAGCCGTGCGAACGTGTTCGGTCCATCGGCCCCCGGTAGCGTCGCCGGGGGAGCGCCGCCCGAGACCTGCGTTCGCCGGACTGAAAAACCCACGGCGGTCAACGCCGTGACCGATAGCATGGCCAGACCAATCCCAACTTGAGCATGTCGGGCAGCGGGGCTTTGGCCCAGGGCCGACACGCTTTGGATGAACGCCGGCGCAAAGCCGCGCACCCCTATCAACGCAGCCAGGCCCGTCGTGATCCCCGTTATCGTGGCTCCGAGCCAGAACGTGAACAGGTTGAGCATGGGCCGCGGCCGCGAAATCAGGACAAGCGCGATGCCGAGACGGATGGGGTTGGCCGCCGCGAAAATTGCCAGCGCGAGAACGATGTGCATCAGCCGAATTGGCCTCGCTTGGCGGCGTTTTCCAAGAGGTCCGCTGCGGCCGTCGCGCTGACCGAGGGCTTGGTCATCCTGGCGGCCACTTCGCGGGCTCGAAGGACATATTCAGGCCTGAGGATGGAACGCAGGCTCGCTACCAGCGACTCTTCGGTGACGCTCGAGAGACGTTGGGCAGCACCGACGTTCATTCGCTTGACGACCGCCCCCCAGAGCGGCTGCTCGTTCCTGATCCAAAGGACCAACGTGGGGACGCCGGCCCGCATGCTCGCGGCCGTGGTGCCTGCGCCACCGTGATGGACGATCGCGCGGCAAGCGGGAAAGACGGTCGCATAATTCAGTGCCCCAACCATTTTGACGTGGTCGACACCGGTTGCGCAATCCCAACCGTCCGCGCCAGAGTAGATCAACGCTCGCTCGCCCAATTGCGCACACGCCGCGCTGATCATGGCAACTGTGTCGGCGTGCGACCGGACCGGCGTACTGCCGAAGCCGAAGTAAATCGGCGGTGTTCCGGCAGCAATCCACGACAAGACTTCCGCGTCGACAGCCGTCGGTAGCTCCAGCGTCAACGCCCCGACGAAGGGCCGCCGGTCACCCCACTCCGCCCACTCGGCCGCCAGCCCGGGAAAGAGGAAATCGTCGTACGCCTGGATCTCAAGCGATCCGCTTTCCACGATCCGTCGCGTCGAGGACCCGATTGCCTTCGGCAAGCCCAGCCTGCGGCGCTGGTCCAGTTCGGCGGTCTTCGTCACACGCCAGTACCCCGACCAGAACGCCGCAACCGCGGAGCGGATCAACGGCGACGGCACGCCGGGAAGAAGCCGGCCGTTGACCCGCATCGGCATCCAGTGCAGGCACGCCAACGGAATACCCTGGTATTCCGCAACATTGGCGGCCAGTCCCTGCTGTGCCACGGCGCTCAACAGCAGATCAGCCCCGTGCGTGAGCGACGCCAGCGTCGAACCCATGTCCGCCCATGTCTGGCCGAAGAACCCCTTCGATGTGGACAGCAACCGGATCGGATTCGTCTTCTTGCCGAAGAGCACGTCCCGCGTGTCCGGTCCATAGTCGACCGCCGTAATGCCGGCCGACGCGGCCAGGCCGCGCAGGTCGGGCGGCACCGCCATGCGCACTTCGTGCCCTCGGCGCAGCAGCTCCCGACCGACCGCGGCGTGCGGCTCGACATCGCCGCGCGACCCGTAGACGGCCAGAGCGAACTTCATCTGCAATCCCTTGCCTCAGCCGAACGGATGTGCAAGCCGCTTCGCCGGTTGGGAGGGACCCGAGCCGGACCGGCGTTTGCGGGGCTCGGGTCGACAAGCCGACTGCTGCTGGGCCGCAGCGCCGTTGCGCGGCGATGCCACCGCGTGGCCGCCGTCCGCGACACGGGTGTACACGGATTTCATCGCCGCCAGATAGCGATGCACCGATTTACGGGCGATCGGATTATCGGGGAACAACACGATTGCCTGGGTTTCGTTTTCGAGCCGATTCACCCGGATCGCCACTTGCGACGGGATTCTGCCGTCGTGGTAGAGCCTGGCGTTGACACCCTCCAGGTGTGCATTGGCGAGAGCGGACAGGGGAGGAACACCGGCATCGAGGAAAAACAGTAAGGGAGCCCCCCGTTGCGGCATTCGCAGCCACGGCGCCACCTCCACGACGCGCTCGATCGGCACGTTCGCGAGGTCTTTGCCGGAATCGAAGGACTCCTGAGCGGCGCGGGCGGTGTCAGCGAAGGAGCCGGTCACCGGGACGGTCAACGGAACGAAGCCGACAAACCAACCCGTCGTCAGCAGCTCGGCCCGAGATCTGCGGGTATCGACCGGAATCACCCCGTGATACGTTCCGGTGCCGGTCAATTCGTGTTCCGCCAGGCCGGCGCAGGCGAACACACCACCACTGAAACGCGCGCCCGCCGCCACGCAAGCGGATTCGAACCGGGCGGTTTGTTGCTCGTCCAGCAACTGCACGCTCAACATGTCGCACGGGACCGGCCCCTCACCCAGCGGCAGGGGGAATTGCGGCAGGGTACCGTCGTTCTCTTCGAAGAAGTCGACCCAGCGCCGCACTTCGCGCGATTCCAAGGTCAGCGCGGACAACTCTCGATGTTGTCGAACGCAGTAGTCGTCGTAGCTGCCTGCCTCGGGGAGCGGGAGCGGAGCCCTGCCGGCCACCAACGCGGCGTACATCAGGTGGATCTCGGCGAATCCCACGCCCACGAACATCGCGTCTATGTGGAGGTGGTCGACACATAGGCAAAAGGTGAAGTGGTCCTCGCGCTGAATGACGATGAAGCGGAAGGAATCCCAACACAGCGGATTTGGGGTGTCCAGGGCGAGGCTTCGCACTTCGGCCGAAGTCATCACACCGTGCTTGACCGGGGCGAACTTGATACCGCCGGCTTCGCTTATGGTCCGCCGGACGATGCGTCGGTCATCCGCGAACTCGAACCAACTGTGGTAGGCGTCGTGCCGGCGCAGGTGCGCGTTGATGACGTGCGTCATGACGCGGATGTCGCACCGACCGGGTATGTCCCAGCCGGCAGTGAGCAGCCGTGACATATCGATTCCGCGGGCGGCATTTTCGCTGAAGCGACGCAGGTGTTGGGCCTGCTGGTAGCTGGGGGGTACCGTACTGATCGGCGCCTGCCGGGCTTTCTCGAGCGACGCAGGTGATGCCTGCCAACTCACGACGGAACCCGGAGCCGGCATCCACTGGTGGATGGGTCCCACTTCGACTTTCCCTACTAGAACCACGATTCCTCCCCTATGCCGCGCCAGCCGCCGCGTTCGGCGGATACTGCGATGTCAATCAACCCGGCATGTCATGGTGGTGCGATCTCCGCCAAGGTGTCGCACAGGTGGGCGGCCAAACCCCGAATGGTGGTGATGTCGGTGGATTTGATCCGTACTCCTGCTTCGGCTTCGATTCGCGTGCGCAATTCGAGGTTGCCCAACGAGTCGAGCCCGTACTCCGACAGCGGACGGTCCGGGTCAACGGCGCGGCGCAGAATCAAGCTGACCTGCTCGGAGACCATGCGGCGCAGCCGCGTGGCCCACTGGTCGTGGGGCAACGTATTCAGCTCAGCGAGCAGTTTCGTTGCGCCCGTGGGGGTTTGACCTGTCAAATCGAACGCTTCAGCGAACCGGCTGCGTTGTGCAAACGCAGCCAACCACGGTGCGTCGATGACCGGCGCGTACCCGGTGTATGCGCGGTCGTGGCGCAGCAGTGCCTGGAAGGCGTGGGCGCCCTCGTCGGGAGTGATGGCGGCGCCGGCGTCTTCTGCGAATGTTGTGGCGCGCCCGAGCTCACCCCAGGCGCCCCACGCGATTGAAGTCGCAGGAAGGCCCTGGGCCCGTCGCCAGTGGGTGAAGGCGTCCAGCCAGCTGTTCGCCGCGGCGTAGGCGCCTTGACCCGGCGAACCTACCAGTGCGGCCGCCGAGGAGAACGAGCAGAACCAGTCCAGTGGCTGGTCAGCCGTGCTCCGGTGCAAATTCCAGGCGCCGTCGACCTTAGGCGCCCAGCAGCGATCCAGGAGGTCGTCGGTGATGCCGCTCAGCATGGCGTCTTCTACGACCGCCGCGGCGTGCAGCACGCCCCGCACCGGAAGCCCGGTGGCAGTGGCCACCGCCACCAACCGCTCCGTTGTGCCCGGCTGGGCGATGTCGCCGCATTCCACGACGATGTCCGATCCGATCCCCCGGACCAGCTCGATCGTCTCCCGAGCCCGCTGGTTCGGCATCGAGCGCGAGTTGAGCACGATGCGGCCGCAGCCCGCCGCGGCCAGTTCTTCCGCGAGGAACAGCCCGATGCCACCGAGGCCGCCGCTGATGATGTAGGAACCGTCGGGGCGGAATACCCGAACGTCTTCCGGGGGCAGGACCGCGCTGCTCTTCCCGGCGCGGACAACGTCGAGGACAAGCTT
This sequence comes from Mycobacterium sp. E2497, assembly GCF_001668695.1. Lineage (NCBI taxonomy): Bacteria > Bacillati > Actinomycetota > Actinomycetes > Mycobacteriales > Mycobacteriaceae > Mycobacterium > Mycobacterium sp. E2497. The sequence continues at coordinate 86,266 of NZ_LZKD01000242.1, read as the reverse complement.
GCCGGTGTGTTCGGCGGCGCTCATCACCCGGATGGCGGTGGCGGCATCGGTCAGGGGGTAGTGCGTGCTCTCGGGCATCGGCAGCAGACCGTCGGCGGTGAGCTTGTACACCGTGTCCAGCAGCTCCCGGACCCGCCCCGGATGGGTGAGCGACATCAGTCCCAGGTCGACGGCGTAGAACGTGAGGTTGCGACGGAACGGGAACAGTCCCAGCCTGGTGTCGCCGTAGATGTCCCGCTTGCCGATCTCGACGAACCGTCCGCCCGGCGCCAGCAGCTTCAGTCCGGCCAACTGCGCGGCGCCGGTCAACGAGTTGAGCACGACGTCGACGCCGCACCCAGCGGTGTCGCGGCGGATCTGTTCGGCGAACTCGACGCTGCGGGAGTCATAGACATGCTCAATGCCCATGTTCTGCAGAATGTTTCGACGCTTGGCGCTGCCGGCGGTGGCGAAGATCTGCGCTCCCGCTGCGCGGGCGATCGCGATCGCGGCCTGTCCCACCCCGCCGGTCCCGGAGTGGATCAACACCTTTTCACCGGCCTTGATGCGGGCCAGATCGTTGAGGCCGTACCAGGCGGTGGCGTGCGCTGTGGTCACCGCGGCCGCCTGCGCGTCGGTGAGCCCGGGCGGCAGCGTCACCGCCACGCCGGCGTCACACGTGACGAACGTGCTCCAGCAACCGTTGGGGGAGAGGCCGCCGACGCGGTCGCCGACCTTGTGCGCGGTGACATCGGGTCCGACCGCGCTCACCACACCCGCAAAGTCGGTGCCCAGCTGCGGCAACCGCCCCTCGAAGCTGGGGTGCCGGCCGAAGGCGAGCAGCACGTCGGCGAAGTTGATGCTGGACGCGGTGACCGCTACCTCGATCTGTCCCGGCCCGGGCGGAATCCGTTCATACGCAACGAGTTCCATGCTCTGCAGGTCACCGGGGGTGCGGATGTGCAGGCGCATGCCGTCGTGCCGATGGCTGACTACAGTGGTCCGCCGTTCCTCTGGGCGTAGCGGACTGAGCCGTAGCCGCGCCGCGAACCAGTCGCCCTCTCGCCAGGCCGTTTCGTCCTCTTCCGATCCGCTCAGTAGCTGGCGCGCGATCTGCTCGACGCCGGTGCGCTCGTCAGTGTCGATGTGGGTGGCGCGCAAATGCGGATATTCGGTGCCGATCACCCGCAGCAGGCCGCGCAAGCCGCCCTGCTCGAGATCCGCGCAGTCCGCGGCTAGCACCGTCTGGGCGTTCCTGGTCACGACATACAGCCGCGGCGGCTCGCCGGGCAGGTCTGCCAGCTCGCGGACGATCCGCACCGCATGGCGGACGTACTCGCCGGCGCGGGCGGTGCACTCGCCGCCGGGGTCGCCGTCCTTCGGGCCGGTGAGCACGACCGCACCGGTAAACCGGCCGGCACCGGGCTGATCGCGCAGCACCTCGGCGTCGGCAAGGCGGTTGGCACGCTGCGACCAGCCGATGGTCGTGCATTCACCGCCTTGCAGCTTCAGCGAGTCGGTCAGCTCGGCGGCCACGACATCCGCCGTGGCGGAGGCGCTGACCAGCAGCCATCTTCCGGCGTCGACCTGATCCCCCTCGGGCAGCTGTTGCCGTTGCCATTCGACGGTCAGCAGTCGCGCGCTCAGCACGCGGTCGCGGTCTGTCCCCCCAGCGGCCCCGGTGCCGATTTGCAGCCCCTGCATGCTCATTAGGACCGTGCCCTGATCGTCGAGCACATCGAGGTCGGCCTCGAATCCGGTCTCGTCGACGCTGGTGACCCGCGTATAGCAGTAGTGGGCGGTTCGGGCGGAAGCGTAGGCGCGGATCCGGCGCACGCCCAACGGCAGGAGCAGACCGCCGCTACCCGCGTTCTGCGCCCTGGAGGCCGCCCCGATCGACTGGAAGCAAGCATCCAGGAGGGCGGGGTGAATCCGGTAGGCGCTCTGCTCTGAGCGGACCGACCCCGGCAACGCGACCTCGGCCAGCACCGTGCTGACGGTCCCCACCGGAGTTCGCGCCGCGGTCAGTCCGGTGAAAGCGGGGCCGTACTGGACACCGTGTTCGTCGAACCGCTTCCGCATCTCGGCGCCCTCGATGCGGCATGGGTGGGCCGCGAGCAGGGTGGTCACGTTGTATGTCGGTGGTTCCTCCTCGATCGCCGCCGCGTGTAGGACCGCGGTGGCCCGCCGGACCCGTTCGTTTTCCTGGAAGGTCTCGACGGCGAAGTCGGCGGCATGGGGCGATGTCACCGTGGCGAGCGCCGATAGCGGTGTGTCGCGATCCGCCAACAACATCTCCTCGAAGCGGACGTCGCGGACCTCGGCAGCGTCGCCGAGGACGGTGCGTGCCGCGGTCAGTGCCATCTCGCAGTAGGCGGCCCCGGGAAGAGCCGCCACTTCGTGTATCCGGTGATCGGTCAACCAGGGCAGCACCGCGGTGCCGACCTCGGCCTGCCAGGCATGGCGCTCCGGCTCCTCCGGCAGGCGCACATGAGCGCCCAATAACGGATGTACGGCGACGATGGACCCGGCCCGCGACCGATCGTCGTGACCGTCGCGGCCGAGGAGCAGCTGACGGTGCGTCCACGAGGGCAGCGGTACGTCCAGCAGGTTGCCGGTGGGGTAGAGCACCGAGAAATCCACCGCGGCGCCCACGCTGTGCACGGCGGCCAGCAGACCGCGCATACCGTGCGGCAGTGACTGCTCGCGTCGCATCGCGGCCAATGCGGCCACCGGCGTGTCGAGGCTGGCGGCGGTCTGCTCAACGGCGTAGGTCAGCAGCGGGTGTGGTGAGAGTTCGACGAATACGCGATGCCCGTCTTCCAGCGCGGCCTGCACCGCCGCGCCGAATCGCACCGCGTGACGCAGATTGTCCAGCCAGTAATCGGCGTCGCACACCGGCTCCTCGCGGGGGTCGAACAGGGTCGCCGAATAAAACGGCACCTCGGGTGTCTTCGGATTGAGCTCCCCGAGGACGTCGTACAGCTCGTCGAGGATCGGATCGACTTGAGGCGAATGAGAGGCGACATCAACGGCGATCTCGCGAGCCAGAACGTCACGTGCCGTCCACGCCGCGACCAGCTCCCGGACCGTGGGAATGGCGCCGCCGATGACCGTGGACGACGGTGAGGCCATCACGGCGACCACGACGTCGTCGATGCCGCGCGCCATCAGTTCTGAGAGCACCTGCGGGGCGGGCAGTTCCACCGAGGCCATCGCGCCGGCACCTGCGATGCGCGACATCAGTCGTGACCGGCGGCAAATGACACGCAACCCGTCTTCCAGCGACAGCGCTCCCGCGACCACCGCGGCGGCCGTCTCGCCGAGGGAATGTCCGACGACCGCGCCGGGCCGCACGCCGTAGGAGTTCAGGGTGGCGGCCAGGGCGACCTGCATGGTGAAGATGGTCGGTTGTACTTTGTCGATGCCGGTGAGGGACTGCGGCGACGACATCGCCTCGGTCACCGAAAACCCGGACTCGCGCACTATCAGCGGCTCGACTTCTGCGACGGTGGCGGCAAACACCGGCTCGCTGGCCAGCAGGTCAGCACCCATGCGAGCCCACTGCGAACCCTGTCCGGAGAACACCCACACCGGCCCACGGTCACCGCGTCCGAGCGCCGCCTGAAATGGCGTCTCGCTGCCGGCGACCTCATGCAGCGCTACGGCCAGGTCCTGGGTACTGCCGGCCACCACGACCGTGCGCACCGGCCGGTGGGCCCGCCGCCGCGCCAGCGTGTAGGCCACATCCGACAGCTTGACCGAGTCGGCGCGCTCTTGTATCCAGCCGGCCAGCCGCTTGGCGGTATCCCGCAGGCCGTCCGCGGAGCCGGCTGACAACGCGAACAACTCCGGACCCGCCGCCGCGGATCCGGAGTTTCCTGCGGCAGTGGTCTCGGGAGCTTGCTCCACAATGGCGTGGGCGTTGGTTCCCGACACGCCGTACGACGACACCGCCGCCCGCCGGGGTTCGGCGCTGTTGCTTGGCCAAGGTGTAATCGCCTGTGGCACAAAAAGATTGGTCTCAATCTGGGCCAGGTCATCGGGCAGGCGGGCGAAGTGCAGATTCTGCGGGATCTCACCATTTTGCAGGGCGATGATCGTCTTGATCAGACCCAATGTTCCTGCGGCGGACTGGGTATGGCCGAAGTTGGTCTTCACCGACGTCAGGGCGCACGGGCATTCGACACCGTAAACCTCAGCCAGACTGGCGTATTCGATCGGGTCGCCCACCGGAGTGCCGGTGCCATGCGCCTCCACCATGCCTACGGTGCCGGGGTCAACGCCCGCCGCGGCCAGCGCCGCCCGGTACACCGCGGTCTGCGCCGTGTGCGACGGTGTCGCAAGGCTCGCGGTGTGGCCATCTTGGTTGACGGCCGTACCGCGCACCACAGCCAGAATCCGGTCACCGTCGCGCAGCGCATCCGGCAACCGTTTGAGCAACACCACGGCACAGCCCTCGGAGGACACGAATCCGTCCGCCCCGACGTCGAAGGCGCGACAACGTCCGGTCGCGGAGAGCATGCCCTGCGCCGAACCTGCGGCGAGCTTCCGCGGTTCCAACAACACCGTGGCGCCTCCCGCCAGCGCCAGGTCGCTTTCGCCGTCGTGCAGGCTGCGGCATGCCAAATGCACGGCGACCAGCCCGGACGAGCATGCGGTGTCCACCGTGAGCGCCGGCCCGTGTACCCCCAGGGCGTAGGCGATGCGCCCGGACGCCACGGCGAAACTGTTGCCCATGAATCCGTACGGCTCATCCAGTGCGCCGGCATCGGCCGTTCGCAACGTGTGGTCGTCATGCATCAATCCGACGAACACGCCGGTCCGCGAGCCGGTCAACGTCGCCGGGTCCACACCTGCGTGTTCGATCGCCTCCCACGAGGTCTCCAACAGCAAGCGGTGTTGGGGATCGATCGCGGTTGCCTCACGCTCGCTGATTCCGAAGAAGTCCGCATCGAAGCCCGCGACGTCGTCGAGGAATGCGCCCCACCGGCACACTGAGCGACCGGGCACGCCCGGCTCGGGATCGTAATGCTCGTCGGCGTCCCAGCGGTCCAGCGGGATCTCGGTGACCAGGTCGTCACCGCGCAACAGCGCCTCCCGCAACTGGGCCGGCGAGTCGATCCCCCCGGGAAGCCGACACGCCATGCCAATCACGGCCACCGGGGTCACCTCTGTTTGGCCCAAGGTCGCTCACCTCCTGCGCGGCGTAAACAACAAAGTCGTCCGCGCCGTTCCCGATCGCAATTCACAAATTGGCTGCTGGCCGAAGTTTCAGTGGTAGCGTCTGAGTCGTCGCCCTCGATGCCGAATCCAACCAGCCCCTGCGAATCAGTCTGGGTAACAACAGGATTCCCCCTTCTCGCACGAAGAGTGAAATGCCTCCGCGCACCGTGACAGATCCGCGCGACCATAAGCCATGCGTTGGGTTGATTAGATCTCGGATCCTACCGATGGGCAAATTGTGCGAGCCCGCAATCGCGCTTTCTTCAGGTGGTCTTCAGAAATGTGACTTGCGGAACAAATTCGGCATTCGCTCGGTGGGGCAAAACGCATCTGGCGGGCCGCATGTGCCGGCTCATCTGCCCGGCAATCGCGGATGGCGGCATGCATTGACATGTCGATCGATACCTCTTTAGCGTCGGGCAATGCGTACCAGAGTCGCCGAAATGCTCGGCGTCGAGTTTCCCATCTGCGCGTTCAGCCACTGCCGCGACGTGGTGGCCGCCGTGACCAATGCCGGGGGCTTCGGCATCCTCGGCGCGGTGGCGCACAGCCCCCAGCGGTTGCAGAACGAGCTGACCTGGATCGAAGAGCAGACGGGCGGCAAACCGTTCGGGGTCGACCTGCTGCTGCCGCCCAAGTACGTCGGTTCGGACGAGGGCGGCATCGACGCCAAGCAGGCGCGGGCGCGGCTGCCCGAGGAGCACCGCGCGTTCGTCGACGACATCCTGGCCCGCTACGGCATCACCGCACCGGCCCAGGAGTTGCGGGCCTCCGCCGGCGGCCTCAACATCTCGCCCAAGGGCTACGAGCCGCTACTGGACGTGGCGTTCGATCACGACATCCGGCTGATCGCCAGCGCGCTCGGGCCGCCGCCGGCCGACCTCGTCGAACGCGCCCACGACCGCGGCGTGCTGGTGGCCGCGTTGGCCGGCACCACCCGCCACGCGCAACGGCACGCCGCCGCCGGCGTCGACCTGATCGTGGCCCAGGGCACCGAGGCTGGGGGACACACCGGCGAGGTCGCCACCATGGTCCTGGTCCCCGAGGTCGTCGACGCCGTGGCGCCCGTCCCCGTACTGGCCGCGGGCGGGATCGCCCGCGGCCGCCAGATCGCGGCGGCCCTGGCCCTGGGCGCCGAAGGCGTGTGGTGCGGGTCGGTGTGGCTGACCACCGAAGAAGCCGAGACGCCGCCGGTGGTCAAGGACAAGTTCCTGGCCGCCACCTCCTCGGACACGGTGCGCTCGCGCTCGATGACGGGCAAGCCGGCGCGGATGCTGCGCACGGCCTGGACCGACGAGTGGGACCGGCCCGACAAGCCCGACCCGCTCGGCATGCCGCTGCAGACCGCGCTGGTCACCGAGCCGCAGGTGCGCATCAACTCCGCGGCCGCGCACCCCGGCGCCAAGGCGCGTGAGCTGGCCACCTACTTCGTCGGCCAGGTGGTGGGCTCGCTCGACCGGGTTCGCCCTGCGCGAACGGTGGTGCTCGACATGGTCGAGGAGTTCATCGACACCGTCGGGCGGCTCGACGGCCTCGTTGAGGGCTGATCAGCCGTGTTTGAGCCGCCTGCGCGGCGGCCCGGCAAACGCGAGGTGAACAACCGGCGCCCAACGGGGGTGGCTATCCGCCCAGCTCATGGCGTCAACCTGACTGAATCCTGTGTGCCCGCCCCGGAAACCCGTAAAGATTGGGAAACGCTGCGCGGAGGAGTTTGACCCTGTCGGACCCGTCGTGCATTATCGGTCGGGTAAGCACCTCGTTAGGTGAGGCGTCTACACGAATACAGGCCACTGACCCCGAACGTCGAAAGACGCCCCGGGTCAGGACAGCTCCTCCCGGCTTAAGGGTTGAGCCCAGGTGGCTTCCGGGACACCGGACACGTCGTGTGGTGCCGAAGCTCTGACGAGAGGGGTGCGGATCCTCCGGCCATGCCGGGTTTTCTGCTCCTCGTGCTGCGCGCAAAAATCGCGTGCGGATCACCGCGCGCGTCGTGACCGCGAGGAGGTGAGGGACACATGAGTTCCAGCGACAGTCCGGGTCGAAGTCCGAACTCCGTCTCGTCCCTGTCCGATCTCCGGCACGACGTTCTCGGCTGAGTCGTCGCAACGCCAAGTGGCTTGTCGGCCAAGCGTTCTCAAGGATCGGAACCGCGACGGGACGGGACACGTCAGTCCAATTAGTCCCCGTTTTGCCGAACCCCGCCTAGGAGGCGACCATGACCGTAGCCCTGCACGACGAAGTGGTGACCGTAGCGCCCGCCCGCACGCTGAGGGTGGTGCGCGACGTCGACGCGACGCAGGCCGCCGTTGCGGCCCCGACGCCCAAGAAGGCCGCCCGCCAGGTCAACAAGCAGCCCCTGCTCGCCGGCGACCCGCTGGTGGAGGGCGCCACCCGGCTGCTCAGTGTCCCGCTGCGCCACGTCTACGCGGCGCTGTGGCGCGTCGGAGTGCTCGAAATTCAGGCCTGATCCGATGGGCAGCGACCAACCAAGGCTCCAAGGGGCTACCCGGCCGCAGGTGTTTCCTGAGGCCAGGTAGCCCCTTGGGGTGCTTCGCCTGAGTAGAATCGAGCCACTGGCGTCGATCCGGCATCACCGGGGAGCCTTCGGAAGAACCGCCGGCTTCGCGAGCCGGCTCAGTAGAACCGAACGGGTGGGCCCGTCACAGCCTTCAACGAGCGGCCACGCGACAGCGTGGCAAGCGGGGTGGTACCGCGGCGCTCGCGCAGGCAGCGCGTCGTCGTCCCCAACAGGCGCTACCAGTGCCCAACGGCGCTGAGGCACAGGAGACGACGCACCACGTGACCGATAACGCTGACGCCACGGCCTACCCCAAACCGGCCGGTGGCGCGCCGGATTTCCCGGCCCTCGAACTCGAGGTACTGGACTACTGGGCCGGCGACGACACCTTCCGGGCGAGCATCGCCCGCCGCGACGACGCCCCGGAATACGTCTTCTACGACGGGCCGCCCTTCGCCAACGGGCTGCCGCACTATGGGCACCTGCTCACCGGCTACGTCAAGGACATCGTCCCGCGGTACCGCACCATGCGCGGCTACAAGGTGGAGCGCCGTTTCGGCTGGGACACCCACGGATTGCCCGCCGAACTCGAGGTCGAGCGCCAGCTGGGCATCAACGACAAATCGCAGATCGACGACATGGGGATCGCCGCGTTCAACGACGCGTGCCGGGAATCGGTGCTGCGCTACACCGACGAGTGGCGGGCCTATGTCACCCGTCAGGCCCGCTGGGTCGATTTCGACAACGACTACAAGACGCTCGACCTGTCCTACATGGAGTCGGTGATCTGGGCGTTCAAGCAACTCTGGGACAAGGGCCTGGCCTACGAGGGCTACCGCGTCCTGCCGTACTGCTGGCGCGACGAAACCCCGCTGTCCAACCACGAATTGCGCATGGACGACGACGTCTACCAGAGCCGCCAGGACCCGGCGCTGACCGTCGGATTCAAGGTGGCCGGCGGTCCACTGGACGGGGCGCACCTGCTGGTGTGGACGACGACGCCGTGGACGCTGCCGTCGAACCTGGCGGTCGCGGTCAACCCCGAGGTCACCTACGTCGAGGTCCGGGCCGGCGAGCACCGCTTCGTGCTGGCCCAGCCGCGGCTGGCCGCCTACGCCCGCGAGTTGGGCGAAGAACCCGAGATACTGGGCAGCTACAGCGGTGCCGACCTGCTCGGTACCCGCTACCTGCCGCCGTTCCCGTATTTCATGGACAGCCCCAAGGCTTTTCAGGTGCTGCCCGGGGAGTTCGTCACCACCGAGGACGGCACCGGCATCGTGCACATGGCGCCGGCCTACGGCGAGGACGACATGGCGACCACCGACAAGGTGGGCATCGTGCCGGTCACCCCGGTCGACTCCAAGGGCCGGTTCGACGCCAGCGTCCCGGATTACCGCGGGCAGCACGTCTTCGACGCCAACCCGCACATCATCCGCGACCTGAAGAACGGCAGCGGCCCGGCGGCGGCCAACGGCGCGGTGTTGGTGCGCCACGAGACCTACGAGCACCCCTACCCGCACTGCTGGCGGTGCCGCAATCCGCTGATCTACCGGGCGGTGTCGTCCTGGTTCGTCACCGTCACCGCGTTCCGCGACCGCATGGTGGAACTCAACCAACAGATCACCTGGTATCCCGAGCACGTCAAGGACGGCCAGTTCGGCAAGTGGCTGCAGGGCGCCCGCGACTGGTCGATCTCGCGAAACCGCTACTGGGGCAGCCCCATTCCGGTGTGGAAGTCCGACGACCCGGCCTACCCGCGCATCGACGTCTACGGCAGCCTGGACGAGCTGGAACGCGACTTCGGGGTGCGGCCGACCAACCTGCACCGGCCCTACATCGACGAGCTGACCCGCCCGAACCCCGACGACCCGACCGGCCGCAGCACCATGCGGCGCATCCCGGACGTGCTCGACGTGTGGTTCGACTCGGGCTCGATGCCGTATGCCCAGGTGCACTACCCGTTCGAGAACCGCGAGTGGTTCGACACCCATTACCCGGGCGACTTCATCGTGGAGTACATCGGCCAGACCCGCGGCTGGTTCTACACGCTGCACGTGCTGGCCACCGCCCTGTTCGACCGGCCCGCCTTCAAAACCTGTGTCGCGCACGGGATCGTGCTGGGCTCCGATGGGCAGAAGATGAGCAAGTCGCTGCGCAACTACCCCGACGTCTCGGAGGTGTTCGACCGGGACGGCTCCGACGCCATGCGGTGGTTCCTGATGGCCTCGCCGATCCTGCGCGGCGGCAACCTGATCGTCACCGAGCAGGGCATCCGCGACGGCGTGCGCCAGGTCCTGCTGCCGCTGTGGAACGCCTACAGCTTCCTGGCCCTCTACGCGCCGAAAGTCGGTTCCTGGCGCACCGATTCGCGTCAGGTGCTGGACCGCTACATCCTGGCCAAGCTGGCCGACCTGCGCGACGACCTCACTCGTGAGATGGACACCTGCGACATCTCGAGGGCGTGCGAGCACCTGCGGCAGTTCACCGAGGCGCTGACGAATTGGTATGTGCGCCGGTCGCGTTCGCGGTTCTGGGAAGAGGACCTCGACGCCATCGACACCCTGCACACCGTGCTCGAGGTCACCTCGCGGCTGGCCGCGCCGCTGCTGCCGTCGGTCACCGAGATCATCTGGCGCGGCCTGACCGGGGGGCGGTCGGTTCATCTCACGGACTGGCCCGACGCCGAAGCGCTGCCGGCCGACCCCGATCTGGTCGCCGCGATGGACCAGGTCCGCGAGGTGTGCTCGGCGGCGTCGTCGCTGCGCAAGGCCAAGAAGTTGCGGGTGCGGCTGCCGCTGCCGAAATTGACCGTGGCGGTGGAGAACCCGCAGCGGCTGGAGCCGTTCGCGGACCTGATCGCCGACGAGCTCAACGTCAAGAGCGTCGAGCTGACCGACGCCATCGACACCTACGGGCGGTTCGAGCTCACCGTCAACGCCCGCGTCGCCGGCCCGCGGCTAGGCAAGGACGTGCAGGCCGCCATCAAGGCGGTCAAGGCGGGGCAGGGCGTCGTCAACCCCGACGGCACCCTGACCGCGGGACCCGCGCTGCTGCAACCCGAGGAGTACAGCTCGCGGCTGGTCGCCGCCGACCCGGAGTTCACCGCGGCGCTGCCCGACGGGGCCGGGCTGGTGGTGCTCGACGGCACGGTCACCCCGGAGCTGGAGGCCGAGGGCTGGGCCAAGGACCGCATTCGTGAGCTGCAGGAGCTCCGCAAATCCACGGGTCTCGACGTGTCCGACCGGATCTCCGTCGTGATGTCGGTGCCGCCCGAGCGGGCCGACTGGGCGCGCACCCATCGCGACCTGATCGCCGGTGAGATCCTCGCCACCAGTTTCGAATTCGGCGCGCCGTCCGACGGCGTCGACATCGGCGACGGCGTGCGGGTCAGCATCGCCAAAGTCTGAGTCGCGAAACTGTATTCCGCGACGCATTTCCCGAGACGAGCCGTCGTTAGTTGCAGTCTCGCGGGCATGTCGGCGTGGCGTGGCACCCTGCCGTCGTGAGCACAGAGCCATTCGTCGGTACCGACGCCATTCGAGCGGGAGCGTGGACGCAACGTGAGCTCCGGCGTTCGTGCACCCGGATCTACCGCAATGTGTACCAGCGGCGCGGTGGCGAATTGACCGCGCGGGACCGCGCGATCGCCGCGTGGTTGTGGTCCGGTAAGCAAGCCGTCGTGGCGGGCACCTCGGCCGCGGCCCTGCACGGCGCCCAGTGGGTCGATCCGCACTCCCCGGCCGAACTGGTCTGCGATCGCACGCGTCCGCCGTCGTTGATCGTCACCCGCAACGAGACACTTGCGACAGGAGAGGTGACGATGGTCGACGGCATACCCGTCACATCGGCGGCCCGCACTGCCTTCGACCTGGGACGGCGACCGGGGTGGACACTCGCGGTGATCCGCATGGACGCCCTGGCACGAGCGACGGGCCTCGCCGCCGAAGACGTGTGGCCGCTGATGGACAAGCACCGCGGCGCACGCGGCATGAAGCAGTTGCGTAGGGTGGTGCCCCTCGTCGACGCCGGCGCCGAATCTCCGCAGGAGACCAGGACCCGGCTGGCGCTGATTCATGGGGGTCTGCCCAGGCCTCAGACTCAGATCGTCGTGCGCAACGTGTGGGGCGCCGTGCTGGCCAGGATCGACATGGGCTGGGAGGAGTGGCTCGTCGGGGTGGAATACGACGGGCCGCAGCACTGGACGGACCCGCGAATCCGGGCCAACGACATCGAGCGCACCGCAGAACTGGAGCGACGCGGATGGCGCTTGATCCGGGTCGGTGCCGACCTGCTACGACACCGACCGGATGTCGTCGTGGAGCGGGCGCGAAGTGCCCTGGCGGCGAGGGGCTGCCCGTGCTGACCGCGAGACTGTAACCAGCGACGTGTTTCTCGAGAAGACTCGTCGCTGGTTACAGTCTCGCGGAGGAATGCGGGCGCAGCGCGCGGTGGGCGTGGGGCCAGAACGGCATGCCTGCCACGACCGTCGCGCCGGTGGCGATGAGTCCGACCGCGACGTCGACGCTCTCGCGGCCGTCACGTGCCCAGTAGACGTCCTTGAGGTCCAACAGCAGCGCGAGCTCGTCGACGATCATGGCGTTCGCGGCGCCGTAGGCGATGGCCGCCGCCGGGTGCCGTCGTTGCCTATCGGTTCCGCGCAGCCCCACGCCGCCCACCGTCGCCAGCATCCCGATGCCGATGTTGTAGTGGTGAAAGTGCTTCCCGCCCAACGGCATACCGCCCCCCGAGGGGCCATGGCCCGCGCGGATCCAATGTGTGAGCGCCCGCAGCCCGGCGAAGGTGAGGGTGAACGACGTCCAGGCCAGCACCGTGGCCTGTTCACCGGGCTGCAGCCGCTCGTTCCACTGATGGCGCACCCGCTCCCATCGAGACTTCGGTGCGTCTGTGCCGTCAGCCTCCATACCCAACGACGCTAGACCCATAGCATCGATGCGTGGAGTCCCGTTGGGTGCTGCACCTGGACATGGATGCGTTCTTCGCCTCGGTGGAACAACTCACCCGGCCGACCCTGCGCGGGCGGCCGGTGCTGGTCGGCGGCCTGGGCGGGCGTGGTGTGGTGGCCGGCGCCAGCTACGAGGCCCGCGTGTACGGCGCCCGCTCGGCCATGCCGATGCATCAGGCCCGCCGACTGATCGGGGTGACCGCGGTGGTGTTGCCGCCGCGCGGCGTGGTGTACGGGGTGGCCAGCCGACGGGTCTTCGACGCCGTGCGCAGCCTGGTGCCCGTCGTCGAACAGCTGTCCTTCGACGAGGGCTTCGGTGAGCCGCCCCACCTCGCGGGCGCGTCGGCCGAGGAGGTCGAGGCGTTCTGCGAGGACCTGCGGCGACGGGTTCGCGACGAGACCGGCCTGATCGCCTCGGTCGGCGCCGGCTCGGGCAAGCAGATCGCCAAGATCGCGTCGGGCCTGGCGAAGCCCGACGGCGTTCGGGTGGTCCGGCGCGCCGAGGAGCGGTCGCTGCTGGGCGGGCTGCCGGTGCGGCGGTTGTGGGGCATCGGGCCGGTCGCCGAGGAGAAGCTCAATCGGCTGGGCATCGAGACGATCGGCAACCTGGCCGCCCTGACCGACGCCGAGGCCGCCAACATCCTGGGTGCGACGATCGGGCCGGCGCTGCACCGCCTGGCCCAGGGCGTCGACGACCGCCCCGTCGCCGAGCGCGCCGAAGCCAAGCAGATCAGCTCCGAGTCCACCTTCGCCGTCGACCTGACCAGCCTGGAGCAGCTGCGGGAGGCGATCGACCCGATCGCCGAGCATGCGCACCAACGCCTGCTGCGCGACGGCCGGGGCGCGCGCACCGTCACCGTGAAGCTGAAGAAATCCGACATGAGCACGCTGACCCGCTCGGCCACGCTGCCCTACGCGACGACCGAGCCCGGCGCGCTGGTCGCGGTCGCCCGGCGGCTGCTGCTCGACCCGCGCGAGATCGGGCCGATCCGCCTACTGGGCGTGGGCTTTTCGGGGCTGAGCGACGTGCGCCAGGAGTCGCTGTTTCCCGACCTGGACCTGATGGGGGAGACGGGCGACGGGCAGCACGTCGAGACGGCGGCCGAGGCCATGTTCGCGCCGGGGCCGGAGGCGGAAGCGGGGTGGCGGGTGGGAGACGACGTCTTGCACCCCGAACTCGGGCACGGCTGGGTGCAGGGCGCCGGCCACGGCGTCGTCACCGCGCGGTTCGAGACCCGCAGCTCGGGCCCGGGCCCGGCCAGGACGTTCCCCGCCGACACCGCCGAGCTGACCAAGGCTAACCCGGTCGATTCGCTGGACTGGCCGGAATACCTGGGCGTCCTGCAGGCCCTGGAAGCGAACGAACCGTCAGCCCCACCGGGCGATGACGTCGCCGACCGGTAGCTTCGCGGCCAGCGCGGCCATCATCAGCACCCGGGCCTGCGGTGGCCGCAAGCCGGGCACCATCACCGCGCCCGCGGCCGCCATCTCGTGCCCGGGCCCGTAGCTTGCACCGACCCGGCCGCCCGGGACGCGGGTGGACACCGCGACCGCGACCCCGGCCCGGCACTGCCGACGCACCGCGTCGACCACCGCGTCGCCGGCGTTGCCCGAACCCAGCGCCTCGAGCACCACGCCACGGGCCCCGGCGGCCACGCACGCGTCCAGGGCCACCCCGTCGCTGCCCAGGTACGCGGCGACGATGTCCACCCGCGGCGCGTCCGCCGCGGTGAGGTCGCCCAGCCGGGGCCGCGTCTTGGTGCCGGCCAGCGTGACACCGCCGTTCACCGTGCCGATCAGCTCACCCGCGAAGCCGGTCAGGTCGTCGGTGGCCACCTTGCTCATCCCCAGCGGCTGCAACACCCGGCCGGCGAAACACACCAGCACACCCAGGCCACGGGCGGCGGGGCTGCCCGCCACCGCAAGGGCGGCCCGCAGGTTGGCCGGGCCGTCGGCGCCGGGCGCGTCGGCGCTGCGCATGGCCCCGGTGAGCACCACGGGAACGTCGCCGTCATGGGTGAGCTCGAGCCACAGCGCGGTCTCCTCCATGGTGTCGGTCCCGTGCGTGATCACCACGCCGTCGGCGCCGCCGTCGATCGCCGCGCGCACCGCTCCGCGGATCCGGTCCCAGTCGGCGGGCATCAGCTGCGAGCTGTCCACGGCCAGCACGTCGACGACGTCGACATCGAGGCCGGCAGCCAGATCGGCCGCGCCATAGGAGGGCCGGTGCACGCCGTCCGCGCCCGTGCCGGTCGATATCGTGCCTCCGGTGGCGATGACGGTGAGCCGGCCCATGGTGAGATCATCGCGCACGCCAACCGCGAACCTCGGCCGGCCCGAGTACGCATTGGGGGATGATGTGAGAGTGCCCGAGGAACCCACAGGATCCACTGAGCCCGTGACCTCAACCGACGAGGCCAAGGACGCGCCCGTCACCGACCCGCAGCGGCCGCCGAGGCGGCTGCGCCTGCTGCTGTCGGTCGCCGCGATCGTCTTGGCCCTGGACGTCGTCACCAAGGTGCTCGCCGTCAAACTGCTGCCGCCCGGTCAGCCGGTGCCCATCATCGGCGACACGGTGACCTGGACGCTGGTGCGCAACTCCGGCGCCGCGTTCTCGATGGCGACGGGATACACCTGGGTGCTGACGCTGATCGCGACCGGCGTGGTGGTCGGCATCTTCTGGATGGGCCGCCGGCTGGTGTCGCCCTGGTGGGCGGTCGGGCTGGGGATGATCCTGGGCGGCGCCACGGGCAACCTGGTCGACCGCTTCTTCCGGGCGCCCGGACCGCTGCGCGGCCATGTCGTGGACTTCCTGTCGGTGGGCTGGTGGCCGGTGTTCAACGTCGCCGACCCGTCGGTGGTCGGCGGCGCCATCCTCTTGGTGGTGCTGTCGGTCTTCGGCTACGACTTCGACACCGTGGGCCGTCGGAGCAAGGCCGACCGTAGCCGATGACCGACCGTTCCATGCCGGTCCCGGAGGGGCTGGCGGGCATGCGCGTGGACGCGGGCCTGGCCCGGCTGCTCGGACTGTCCCGCAGCGCCGCGGCGGCCCTGGCCGAAGACGGCGGCGTCGAGCTCGACGGCGTGCGCGCCGGCAAGTCCGACCGGCTGACCGGGGGCGCGTGGCTGCAGGTGCGGCTGCCCGAAGCCCCGCCGCCGGTGGAGAACACGCCCGTCGACATCGAGGGCATGACGATCCTGTACTCCGACGACGACATCGTCGCGGTGGACAAGCCGGCCGCGGTGGCCGCGCACGCGTCGGTGGGCTGGACGGGGCCGACCGTGCTCGGCGGTCTGGCCGCCGCCGGTTACCGGATCACCACGTCCGGGGTTCCCGAGCGGCAGGGCATCGTGCACCGCCTCGACGTGGGCACCTCCGGCGTGATGGTGGTGGCGCTCTCCGAGCGCGCCTACACCGCGCTGAAGCGGGCGTTCAAACAGCGCACGGTCGACAAGCGCTACCACGCGCTGGTGCAGGGGCATCCGGACCCCTCGAGCGGGACGATCGACGCTCCGATCGGACGCCACCGCGGCGGCGAGTGGAAGTTCGCCGTCACGAAGGAGGGCCGGCACAGCCTCACCCACTACGACACCATCGAAGCCTTCCAGGCCGCCAGCCTGCTCGACGTGCACCTGGAAACCGGTCGCACGCACCAGATCCGGGTGCACTTCTCCGCGCTGCACCATCCGTGCTGCGGCGACCTGGTCTACGGGGCGGATCCGAAACTCGCGAAAAGGCTTGGGTTGGAACGGCAATGGCTGCATGCCCGCTCGCTGGCGTTCGCCCATCCTGCGGACGGCAGGCGGATGGAGATCGTCAGCCCCTACCCGGCCGATCTGCAGCACGCGCTGGACGTGCTGCGCGCCGAGGGCTGATCACCCCGGCTTGCGCGCCTCCACGAGCAGCCGCACCGAGTGCGCGACGAACGGCCCGTCGGCCTCGATCCGCTCGTGCAGTTCACGCAGCCGGTCCCGGTAGGCGTCGACCGTGAAGTCCGGCACCGTCCAGATCACCTTGCGCAGGAAGTAGATCACGGCGCCGACGTCGAAGAACTCGGCGCGCATGCGCTCCATGCGCATGTCGACCACGTCCATCCCGGCGGCCCGGGCCTCGGCGCCCTGGACGTCGGGGTGCAACTCCGCCCACTTCTCCGGCTGTGGGCCGATGAAGTATTCGACGAGCTCGGCCATCGTCGCGGGCCCGATCTGCTGGGCGAAATAGGTGCCGCCCGGCCGCAGCACCCGGGCGATCTCGGCCCACCGCACCGCGATGGGGTGGCGGCTGGTCACCAGGTCGAAAGCCGCGTCGGCGAACGGCAGCCGCGGCTCGTCCCCGGTCACCACGACCACCACGCCGCGGGGATGCAGGCGCTGGGTGGCCAGGGCCGCGTTGGGTGGCCACGACTCCGTCGCGGCCATCGTCGGCGGAAACCGTTCGGCGCCGGCGAGCACTTCGCCGCCGCCCGTGTCGAGGTCGCAGGCGGCCGACGCGCTCGCCAGCCGCCGGCTCATCTGCCGCTGGTAACCCCACGACGGGCGCTCCTCGGTGGCGCGCCCGTCCAGCCAGGAGAAATCCCAACCGTCGACGGGGGCCGCGTCGGCCTCCGCGACGAGGTCGTCGAATGTGCGGGCCATGCCGAGCATGCTAGGCAGTGATCAGCGACGAAGTGAGCGTCCAACCGGTGCGAGTCCTCGAAGCCGTTACTGATCCGATCTTTCGGGTATCGGTCCGCCTCAGCCGGCGGACTGACCGCCGCCGTAATCGCGCGGGGTAGCGCCGAACCGGGTCCGGAACTCGCTGATGAAGTGCGAGACGCTGACATAGCCGACCCGGTGGGCGATATCGGCCACCGCCAACCGCCGGTCCAGCACGAGTTCGCGCGCCCGGTTCAGCCGCACGTCCTTGACGTACTGATACGGCGAAGTCCCCGTCACCTCGCGGAACGCTCTGGTGAATGCGGATGAACTCAGGCCCACCTGCGCGGCCAGGGTCGCGACCGTTATCGGCTCGGCCCAATGCGCGTTGATGTACGTCAGTGCCGCGCCGATGGGATTACCGGCCGCCTGCTGGGTGGCGAAGTCCCTCATTCGCGCAAACTGTTCCCGTTGCAGAACCCGGTACACCAACTCGCGAAGATAGAGGGGCGCCAGCACACGCCGATCGACGTCGGTCGACAGCGACCGCAAGAACCGCAGGATCGAACTCATGACTTCGTCGTCGAGTGCGGAGACGACGCACGATTCGGTGAGATCTCGCACCGCCGCGGCCTCGGCGCGCTCCCGGCCCGGCATCTTCTCGGTGATGTCGCGAACGGTAGATGGATCCACCTCCAGCACCATGCACAGGCAGGGCTTGCTCGGCGACGCCTCGAGCACCTCGCTCTGGAATTGCAGATCACCGTTGATCACCAGGTAACTGAACTGGTCGTAGACATGACGCCGACCCATCTCAATGACCGCCTTGCGGCCTTGCGCGACGAGTCCGATCGACAGTCCCCGGATCTCCTGCCACTCGGGTTCGGCGGGCTCGGTGAAACGGTAGATCGTCAGACCTGGCCATAATCCGACGTTTGCGCCGGAATGCCATGCACGAGCCGTCAATTCGGCGACAAGATCGCCGGAGGTGAGATGGTGCTCGATAGGTTCGGTGGCGGTCAGGTCGGCACCCCCTTGGCATCAACACACCGCGGAGGCCGCAACCGCTCCGCAAACAAAAGGTATCGGACTGCCGGGGTCCTCGCTGGGTAAGTGTCGCCGGGGCCGGATCGAAACGGGCAAACATTGAGCAGGAATCTTGTACCGCGGCCGCCATTGATCCGGTTGGCTTTTGATCATCCTTCGGGCAGGACCCATACCGGCGCCACAGGCGATCACATTGCGGACATCGAGGAGAGATCATGCCGATGCGGGCAGCACGCATGCACGGATACAACCGGCCGCTGGAGATTGACGAAGTTCCCATTCCCGATGTCGGGCCCAGCCAGGTCCTGATCAAGGTCGCGGCGACGGGCATGTGCCGCAGCGATTATCAGCTGCTGGATGGCTACTTCCGGGACGGCCTGCCGGTGGACTTCCCGTTCATCCCCGGACACGAAGTGGCGGGCACCATCACCGAAGTGGGCGCCGACGTGCCGGATGCCGCCGGTATCGGCGAAGGGGACCTTGTCGTGGTGGACCCGAACTGGGGGGACGGCACCTGCCGGCAGTGCCACGAAGGCAACCAGCAACTGTGCGCCGATGGGCAACTCGTCGGATTCGGACCCAATGGGGGTTTCGCCGAGTACATGGTCACTCCTTATGACCACGTGATCTCCGTTGCCGATCAACCGAATGCCGAACCCCGGTACCTGGCCCCACTGACCGATGCGGGCCTCACGCCTTACCGCGGTATGAAGAAGTTGCGTGACGCGGGCAAGCTCGGCGCCGGCCGCACGGTGGTTGTCAACGGTATCGGTGGCCTCGGCAGCTACGCGGTCCAATACGCCCGGTTGCTTGGCGGCGGCGCGACCGTGTTCGGGTTCGCCCGCAGCGACGAAAAGCTCCGGATCGCAACGGACCACGGCGCCCATCACACCGTCAACGTCCGGGACAAGTCCGTCGAGGACGTGCAGGACGAGATCGAGGACGTGACCGGCCGCCGCACCGTCGACGCGGTGCTGGACTGCGCAGGGTCACCGGAGTCCCTGGGACTGGCGGCCG
Source organism: Mycobacterium sp. E2497 (assembly GCF_001668695.1). NCBI lineage: Bacteria > Bacillati > Actinomycetota > Actinomycetes > Mycobacteriales > Mycobacteriaceae > Mycobacterium > Mycobacterium sp. E2497. The sequence goes on along the minus strand of NZ_LZKD01000242.1, from coordinate 66,881 downwards.
CAATTCTCGCGACCGAGGGCGCGCTGTCGCAGGTAGGCCTCATGGGAGAGCGGGTGGAACTGCCACTGTTTCCGTTCGTCAGTGGAGAGAAGTCCTACTTCGGCTCGTTTTGGGGCAACTACAACGACCTGCGGGAAGTGCTTGCACTCGCCGGCCAAGGCCTGATCAAGCACCACGTGGTCCCGGTCAAACTCGACGACATCAACGACAAACTGGAAGCGTTGGGGCGAGGAGACATCGTCGGCCGGGCGGTCGTCGTCTTCGACTGATCCGTCGGCCCTTCGCGCGCCGAATCACGGTGCGCGGCAGACGAATTTGGTGCCGTTCAGGTCAAGCTTGACCTCGCCCTGGTGCTCCCAGTACTGCGAGCCCTGCCGGCCGTATCGGGCGCCGCTGCCCGACGGCTCGAGGAAGAGGATCTCCTGGTTGCCCTTCCAGTTGAGCACCGCCGCGGGCGGGTCGAATTCGTTGTAGAACTGCGCGGTCAACGGCCCCGCGTCGGCGGGGCACTGGTAGGTGACGACGGGCGGGCTCAGGGTGCCGGGGTCGGCGATGGCCAGTTCGACCAGCCGCGTCTGATACGCCTCGACCAGGCAGGTGCGCGCTTCCGGGTTCTGTGCGCAACCGTCGCGAGTGGTCGCCCAGCTGTTCTGCGCGGACGTCAGCGCGCCCTGGTCCACGCCGGGCCGGGCAAGGGCCTGTTGGTAGGCGGCCTGCAGGCGGTGGTCGAGGTCGGTCAGCTGCGGATCGCGGCACACCAGCTGCTGCGCCGCGTTGGCCGGTTTGGCGCAGTCGAGCGCCGCCGCGGTCGGCGGGGCAGTCGTGGTGGTGGTCGTTCCCGTGGTGGTGCCGGCCGACGGCGGGGTCGTTTTCGCACCGCAGGCGCCCAGCATCAGGGCCGCAACGATGACGGCGATCAGTCGCATAGGTGCTGACTACCGGTTGCAGGCCGCCGCCCGGGCTCGACACGCCGAGATCGCCGGCGATCTCGGCGGAGCGGTCAGACGGTCGCCTTGTTGGCCTCGCCGGTGGCGATCTCGGGAGCCAGCGGCGCGATCGCACCGATGATCTCCGTGACCGTCTCGGAGGGGACCCCGGCCGCCGCGAGCGCGTCGGACAGGTGCCTGGCCACCAGGTTGAAGTGGTGCATCGTGATGCCGCGACCCTGGTGCACCTGCTTCATCGGCGCGCCGGTGTAGGGCTCGGGGCCGCCGAGGGCGGCCGCGAAGAACTCCACCTGCTTGCCTTTGAGATGGTTCATGTTGGTTCCGGTGAAGAAGCCCGCGAGTTGGTCGTCGGCAAGCACGCGAACGTAGAAGTCCTCGACCACGACTTCGATCGCCTCGTGCCCACCGATCCGGTCATAGATCGCGACCGGCTCGGGTTTGCGGAAGCGTGCCAGAATTTTCATAAGTGCGATTGGAACATCTCGGCATTGCTCGCCAGTTAGTTCGCGATCACACGCGGATATCCTTGCGTAACAAGCGGATTGCCGCCTTTTGACGGTTGCGCACGGCCGGCCGTGAGACGTGCGCCCGCTGTTACATGCCCGAAATCTGCATCGAGCCGGCGAACCTATGCCATAGGTTGGCTCAATGACTCACGTCACATCATGCACACCGCCCCGCCAGGCGATCGTGGTCAACGGGCAGGCCAATTGCGGTCGGGGGGCCGACACCATCAGGAGCGAAAGCCGATGAATCTTGGTGACTTGACGAGCTTGGTCGAAAAGCCGCTCGCGAACTTGGTGGAGAAGCCGATCGCGGCGGTATCCCACCTCGTCAACACGCCCAACTCCGCGGGGCGCTACCGGCCCTTCTACCTGAGGAATCTGCTCGACGCCGTCCAGGGCCGCACGCTCGACGAGGCGGTCGGGGGCAAGACCGTCCTGATCACCGGGGGATCGTCGGGCATCGGCGAGGCCGCCGCGAAGAAGATCGCCGAAGCGGGCGGCACGGTCGTGCTGGTCGCGCGGACCCGGGAAAACCTGGAAAAGGTCGCCTCAGAAATCGAAGGCAACGGTGGCACCGCACACGTCTACCCGTGCGACCTGTCCGACATGGACGCCATCGCCGCGATGGCCGACCAGGTGCTCAGCGACCTCGGCGGCGTCGACATCCTGATCAACAACGCGGGCCGGTCCATCCGGCGATCGCTGGAGCTGTCCTACGACCGGATCCACGACTATCAGCGGACCATGCAGCTGAACTACCTGGGCGCGGTCCAGCTCATCCTCAAATTCATCCCCGGGATGCGGGAACGCGGATTCGGGCACATCATCAACGTCTCCTCGGTGGGTGTGCAGACGCGTGCGCCGCGCTTCGGCGCCTACATCGCCAGCAAGGCCGCGCTGGACAGCCTGTGCGATTCCCTGCAGGCCGAAACCGTCAATGATGGCGTCAAGTTCACCACCGTGCACATGGCCCTGGTGCGCACGCCGATGATCAGCCCGACCACGCTCTACGACAAGTTCCCGGCGCTGACGCCGGATCAGGCGGCCGGGGTGATCGCGGACGCCATCGTGCACCGGCCCCGGCGGGCCAGCTCGCCGTTCGGGCAGTTCGCCGCCGTCGCCGACGCCGTGAACCCGGCGGTGATGGACCGAGTGCGCAATCGGGCGTTCGCCATGTTCGGCGACTCCGAAGCCGCCCGGGGTGACGAATCTGCAAGCGAGTCACAGCAATTCGACAAGCGCAGCGAGACGTTTGTGCGGGCGACCCGCGGGATACATTGGTGACATCATGAGCCTTCCCAAGCCCGACATCCAGACCACCGTCGTCATCACCGGCGCCTCGTCCGGCATCGGCGCCGAACTGGCCCGCGGGCTGGCCCGCCGCGGCTTCCCGCTGTTGCTGGTCGCGCGGCGCCGGGAACGCCTCGACGAGCTGGCCAACGAAGTCGGCCAGGAGTACTCCGTGGCGGTCGAGGTGCTGCCGCTGGACCTGGGCGATTCGAAGGGCCGCGCGAAGCTGGCGGACCGGCTGCGCGCCGAGCCGATCGCCGGCCTGTGCAACAGCGCGGGCTTCGGCACCAGCGGCGTCTTCCACGAGCTGCCGCTCGAGCGCGAAAGCGAGGAGGTCACCCTCAACGCGCTGGCGCTGATGGAACTCACCCACGCGGCCCTGCCCGGCATGGTCAAGCGCGGTGTCGGTGCGGTGATGAACATCGCCTCGATCGCCGGCTTTCAGCCGGTGCCGTACATGGCGGTCTATTCGGCCACCAAGGCGTTCGTGCAGACGTTCTCCGAGGCCGTCCACGAGGAGCTGCACGGCACCGGGGTGTCGGTCACGTGCCTGTGTCCCGGGCCGGTGCCGACCGAGTGGGCCGAGATCGCCCACGCCGAGCGGTTCAGCATTCCCATCGCGCAGGTCTCGCCGCGCGACGTCGCCGAGGCGGCGATCGCCGGGATGCTGGCCGGCAGGCGCACCGTCGTGCCGGGTGTGGTGCCGAAGGTCGTCAGCACCGGCGGCAGGTTCGCGCCGCGGGGTCTGCTGCTGCCGGGGATCCGGATCGGTAGCCGCTTCCGCGGGGGACCCAGCCGCTGAGCGTGCGCCGCGTCCCCTCGGTCACTTCCGTCACTGCGCCGGGGCGATCGACGATGTGCCCGCCTCACAGCGACAAAGGCGGCTACCGCGCAGGGGGTCTCGGATTGTCGCTACGAGGCGGGCACAACGCCGCATCCCTCTGAGCCGCATCCCTCTGAGCGGGGGCACACGGCACGGGGCGGGTGTGACGAAGCGGCCGCGCTAGGCTCCGCGCATGGCCGCCGTTGACCTGACCGCCGACGTACCGATGAGCCCGCAGGACATGTGGGACCACGTCTCCGACTTGTCGGACCTGGGAGACTGGCTGGTGATGCACGAGGGCTGGCGCAGTGATCTGCCCGACGAGCTCGGCGAGGGCGTCCAGGTGGTGGGCGTGGCCCGGGCGAAGGGGTTCCGTAACCGGGTGACGTGGACGGTGACCACGTGGGACCCGCCGCACGAGGTGGCGCTGTCGGGTTCGGGCAAGGGCGGCGCCAAGTACGCCGTCACGCTCACCGTGCGAGCCGCCGAGGAGGGCTCGACCCTCGGCCTTCGTCTCGAGCTGGGCGGGCGTCCGCTGTTCGGCCCGGTCGGTTCGGCGGCGGCGCGCGCCGTCAAGGGCGACGTGCAGAAGTCGCTGAGAAACTTCGTGGAGATGTACGGGTAAAACCGCGCGAGACACACGCGGCGACACGCCGAACTCGTGTCGGTCCGCGGTCATAGACTGGCGTCCCTATGAACCACTCCTCCTTCGTGCACCTGCACAACCACACCGAGTACTCGATGCTGGACGGGGCAGCGAAGATCACGCCGATGCTGGCCGAGGTGGAGCGGCTGGGGATGCCCGCGGTCGGGATGACCGACCACGGAAACATGTTCGGCGCCAGCGAGTTCTACAACGCGGCGGCCAAGGCCGGGATCAAGCCGATCATCGGGGTCGAGGCGTACATCGCGCCCGGCTCGCGCTTCGACACCCGCCGCATCCAGTGGGGTGACCCGGGCCAGAAGTCCGACGACGTCTCGGGTAGTGGTTCCTACACGCACCTGACGATGGTCGCCGAGAACGCCACCGGACTGCGCAACCTGTTCAAGCTCTCGTCGTTGGCCTCCTTCGAGGGCCAGCTCGGCAAGTGGTCGCGGATGGACGCCGAGCTCATCGCCGAGCACGCCCAGGGCATCATCGCCACCACGGGCTGCCCGTCGGGTGAGGTGCAGACCCGGCTGCGGCTGGGGCACGACCGTGAGGCGCTGGAATCGGCCGCCAAGTGGCGCGAGATCTTCGGCGCCGACAACTACTTCCTCGAGCTGATGGACCACGGGCTGTCCATCGAGCAGCGCGTCCGCGAGGGCTTGCTCGAGATCGGACGCAAGCTCGGCATCCCGCCGTTGGCCACCAACGACTGCCACTACGTCACCCGCGACGCCGCCCACAACCACGAGGCGCTGTTGTGCGTGCAGACCGGTAAGACGCTGTCGGACCCGAACCGGTTCAAGTTCGACGGCGACGGCTACTACCTCAAGTCCGCCGCCGAGATGCGCCAGATCTGGGACGCCGAGGTGCCCGGCGCCTGTGACTCGACGCTGCTGATCGCCGAACGGGTGCAGCCGTACGACGACGTGTGGGCGCCGCGGGACCGGATGCCGGTCTTCCCGGTGCCCGAGGGACACGACCAGGCGACCTGGCTGCACCACGAGGTGATGGCCGGGCTGCGGCGGCGATTCCCCGCGGGCGTCGGCCAGGACTACATCGACCGGGCCGAGTACGAGATCAAGGTCATCTGCGACAAGGGCTTCCCGTCGTACTTCCTGATCGTCGCCGACCTGATCAATTACGCCCGGTCGGTCGACATCCGGGTGGGGCCCGGCCGCGGTTCGGCGGCGGGCTCGCTGGTGGCCTACGCGCTGGGGATCACCAACATCGACCCGATCCCGCACGGGCTGCTGTTCGAGCGGTTCCTCAACCCCGAGCGCCCGTCGGCGCCCGACATCGACATCGACTTCGACGACCGTCGTCGCGGTGAGATGGTGCGCTACGCCGCTGACAAGTGGGGCCAGGACCGCGTCGCCCAGGTCATCACCTTCGGCACCATCAAAACGAAAGCGGCGCTGAAGGATTCGGCGCGCATCCATTACGGTCAGCCCGGCTTCGCCATCGCCGACCGGATCACCAAGGCGTTGCCGCCGCCGATCATGGCCAAGGACATCCCGCTCTCGGGCATCACCGACCCGGCGCACGAGCGGTACAAGGAAGCCGCCGAGGTCCGCGGCCTGATCGAGACCGATCCGGACGTCCGCACCATCTACCAGACCGCGCGCGGCCTGGAGGGTCTGATCCGCAACGCCGGTGTGCACGCCTGCGCGGTGATCATGAGCAGCGAGCCGCTCACCGAGGCCATCCCGCTGTGGAAGCGGCCGCAGGACGGGGCCATCATCACCGGCTGGGACTACCCGTCGTGCGAGGCCATCGGCCTGCTGAAGATGGACTTCCTGGGTCTGCGCAACCTGACGATCATCGGCGACGCGCTGGAAAACATCAAGGCGAACAGGGGGATTGACCTCGACCTGGAGTCGGTGCCGCTCGACGACAAGCCCACCTACGAGCTGCTGGGCCGCGGCGACACCCTGGGCGTGTTCCAGCTCGACGGCGGGCCGATGCGCGACCTGCTGCGCCGCATGCAGCCGACCGAGTTCAACGACATCGTCGCCGTGCTCGCGCTGTACCGCCCGGGCCCGATGGGCATGAACGCCCACAACGACTACGCCGACCGCAAGAACGCCCGGCAGGCCATCAAGCCGATCCACCCGGAGCTCGAGGAGCCGCTGCGCGAGATCCTCTCGGAGACTTACGGTCTGATCGTCTATCAAGAGCAGATCATGTTCATCGCCCAGAAGGTCGCCTCCTACACGATGGGCAAGGCCGACGCGCTGCGCAAGGCGATGGGTAAGAAGAAGCTCGAGGTCCTCGAGGCCGAGTACAAAGGCTTCTACGAGGGCATGACCGCCAACGGGTTCTCGGAGAAAGCCGTGAAGGCGTTGTGGGACACCATTCTTCCGTTCGCCGGGTATGCGTTCAACAAGTCGCACGCGGCCGGTTACGGCCTGGTGTCGTACTGGACCGCCTATCTCAAGGCCAACTATCCGGCCGAATACATGGCCGGCCTGTTGACCTCGGTGGGCGACGACAAGGACAAGGCCGCGGTCTACCTGGCGGACTGCCGCAAGCTGGGCATCACCGTGCTGCCGCCGGACGTCAACGAGTCCCTGGTGAACTTCGCGTCGGTCGGCCAGGACATCCGGTTCGGGCTGGGCGCGGTGCGCAACGTCGGCGCCAACGTGGTGGGCTCGCTGATCAAGACCCGCAACGAGAAGGGGAAGTTCACCGATTTCTCGGACTACCTGAACAAGATCGATGTCTCGGCCTGCAACAAGAAGGTGACGGAGTCGCTGATCAAGGCGGGCGCGTTCGACTCGCTGAGCCATGCCCGCAAGGGCCTCTTCCTGGTGCACACCGACGCCGTCGATTCGGTGCTGGGTACCAAAAAGGCTGAGGCGATGGGCCAATTCGACCTGTTCGGCGGCGACGACGGGTGCACCGAGTCGGTGTTCACCATCAAGGTGCCCGAGGACGAGTGGGAGGACAAGCACAAGCTGGCCCTGGAGCGGGAGATGCTGGGCCTGTACGTGTCGGGGCATCCGCTCAACGGCGTGGCCCACCTGCTGGCGGCGCAGGTGGACACCCAGATCCCGGCCATTCTGGACGGCGACGTCCCCAACGACACCCAGGTTCGGGTGGGCGGCATTCTGGCGTCGGTCAACCGGCGGGTCAACAAGAACGGGATGCCCTGGGCCTCAGCGCAACTGGAAGACCTCACCGGTGGCATCGAGGTGATGTTCTTCCCGCACGCCTATTCCACCTATGGCGCCGACATCGCCGACGACGCGGTGGTGCTGATCAACGCCAAGGTCGCCATCCGCGACGACCGGATCAGCCTGATCGCCAACGACCTTGTGGTGCCGGACTTTTCCAACGCCCAGCCGAACCGGCCGATCGCGGTCAGCCTGCCCACCCGGCAATGCACCGTCGACAAGGTCAGCGCGCTCAAGCAGGTGCTGGCGCGTCACCCCGGCACCGCGCAGGTGCATCTGCGGCTGATCAGCGGGGACCGCATCACCACCCTGGAGCTGGACGCCTCGCTGCGGGTGACGCCCTCGCCGGCGCTCATGGGTGATCTCAAGGAGTTGCTCGGCCCGGGGTGCCTGGGCAGTTAGCCGCTTCGGGCTGGCCGGTCACCTCCGCGAGTGTGAAGCTAGCCGCACACTCGCGACCGAACGTGAAGCTAGCCGCACACTCGCGGCGGGCTGAGTCATGGCAGGTCCACCCGGACGATGACGCTGTCGGGCCAAACGCCGCGGTCGCGGGCGCGGGCCAGCTTCTCGCGCACGCACAGGTCCTGGTGGACGTTGGTGACACCGGGGACCTTGATCAGCGGCACGATGTTCCACTGCCAGCCATACCGGGCGCGCAACACGCGGTTGGCCCGCTCGGCCTCGGCGCCGGAGAGGAGCGTGGCGCGGCCCTCCACCGCCGGAGCGCCCGGCCGAACCCGGCCGCGGTAGTCGCACGCGGTGAGCTCGACGCCCGGGTGCGCGGTCAGCCGCCTCGTCTTCGGCCCCACCTTGGTGCGGAACACCAGCGCGTCGCCGTCGCGCCCGAACCAGATCGGGGTGTCGACCGGGGTACCGTCGCGGCGGAACGATCGAAGCAGCGCATAGCGCGCCGCGCCCAGCCCGTCGAGTGAATGTGTGTGCATCGCCCCAGTCAACGACTTAGAGTTGGCTCTAAGTCAAGCGCCGAAGGAGGCCCGATGCTGACGATCGGCGAGGTGGCGCGCCGGGCCGGGGTCGCGGCGACCACGTTGCGGTACTACGAACAGATCGGGCTGGTGCCGGCGCCCGGACGGTTGGGCGGTCAGCGGCGCTACGACGACTCGGTGCTGGCCCGGCTCGAGGTGATCCGGCTCTGCAAGTCCGCCGGCTTCGCGCTGGAGGAGATCCAGCTGCTGTTCGCCGACGACGCGCCGGGTCGTCCGGCCAGCCGCGCCCTGGCCGAGGCCAAGCTCGCCGAGATCGACGCGCAGATGGAATCGCTGGCCCGGGCGCGCGCCGTCATCGAGTGGGGTATGCGCTGCACGTGTCCGTCGATTGACGCGTGCACGTGCGGCATTCACACCGCCGTGCCCGCCTGAGCGAAGGAGCCTCCATGACCCGGCCGCCCACCATCGCCGTGCAGAACTTCTCCCACGTGTGCATCGGCGTCTCCGACATCGAGGCCTCCCTGGCCTTCTACACCGCGGTGCTGGGCATGGACGTCGTCTTCGACGTCGAACTCGGCGGAGCCGGCCTGGATTCGGTGACCGGCGGCGCGGCGCAGCAGGGTCGCATGGTGGGCGGGCTGATCGGTGCCGCCATGGTCGAACTGCTGTCCTTGGGTGAGGTGCCCGAATGTCCGAGCGGGCCGCACCTGGGCTACACCAACGTCTCGTTCCGGGTCGACGACCTCGGCGCCACCTTCGACGCCGTCCGGCGCGAGCACCCCGACGTCCGGGCCGAACCGCCCGTCGATATCGGCGGCGTGCGCATGTTCTTCATCTACGACCCCGACGGCACCCCCATCGAACTGCTGGAACTGCCCGCCGGCATCTCGAGCACGGTGCAGCTCTGGCGCCCCGATACCGCGTGATGTGTTCCGCGCCACAACCGACGCACGTACGCTCACACACATGACGACTGCCGAGCGCCCGGTCACCTTGTGCGAGGCCTTCCAGCGCACCGCGTCGATCGAGCCGGATGCCGTCGCGCTTCGGACTCCCGGCAACACGCAGACCATGACGTGGAGCGAGCTTGCGGCGCAGGTGCGGAAGGTCACCGCGGGACTGGCCGGCCTGGGGGTCGGCCGGGGCGACACGGTGTCGCTGATGATGGCCAACCGGATCGAGTTCTATCCGTTCGAGATCGCCGCCCAACACCTCGGCGCCACTTCGTTTTCGGTGTACAACACGCTGCCCGCAGAGCAGTTGACCTACCTGTTCGACAACGCCGGCACCAAGGTCGCGATCTGCGAGGAGCAGTACGTCGACCGCATCCGCGCCAGCGGCGCGCCCGTCGAGCACATCGTCTGCGTCGACGGTTCGCCGCCCGGCACCAAGTCGGTCGACGACGTGTGTGCCGCCGCGCCGCCGGATTTCGACTTCGAGGCGACCTGGCGGACCGTGCAGCCGGACGATGTCGTCACGCTCATCTACACCTCGGGCACCACCGGAAATCCCAAGGGCGTGGAGATGACCCACGACCATCTGCTGTTCGAGGCGTTCGCCCTCGACAGCGTCCTGCCCTCCCAATACGGTGACCGGGTCACGTCCTACCTGCCGACGGCACACATCGCCGACCGGGTGATGGGGCTGTACGGGCTGGAAGTGTTCGGCGCCCAGGTCACGGTCGTCTCCGATGTCCGCGCCATCGCCGCCGCGCTGCCCGACGTCCGGCCGACGGTATGGGGTGGCGTCCCGCGCGTGTGGGAAAAGCTCAAGGCCGGAGTCGAATTCGCCGTCGCCAACGAAACGGACGAGGTCAAGCGCCAGGCCCTGCAGTGGGCGATGTCGGTGGCCGGCAAGCGCGCCGCCGCCCTGCTGGCCGTCGAGCCGATGCCGGACGAGCTGGCCGCCGAATGGGCCCAGGCCGACGAGCTGGTCCTGTCGAAGTTGCGCGAGCGGCTCGGCTTCGGCGAACTGCGGTGGGCGGTGTCGGGCGCCGCCCCGATCCCCAGGGAGACGCTGGCGTTCTTCCTCGGTATCGGCATTCCGATCGCCGAAGTCTGGGGGATGTCGGAATTGAGCTGCGTCGCCTCGGTGAGCCACCCGCGGGACGCGCGCCTGGGCACCGTCGGCAAGCTGCTCCCTGGGATGGAGGGCAAGGTTGCCGAGGACGGCGAATTCCTGGTCCGCGGGCCGCTGGTGATGAAGGGCTACCGCAAGGAACCCGCCAAGACCGCGGAGGCCATCGACGCCGACGGCTGGCTGCACACCGGCGACATCATCGACGTCGACGACGAGGGCTACCTGAGGATCATCGATCGCAAGAAGGAATTGATCATCAATGCCGCCGGAAAGAACATGTCGCCGGCCAACATTGAGAACACCGTGCTGGCCGCGTGTCCGATGGTCGGCGTGATGATCACGATCGGTGACGGGCGCCCGTACAACGCCGCGCTGATGGTCTTCGACGCCGAATCGGTCGGTCCCTACGCGGCCCAGCTGGGACTGGCCGACACCTCGCCGGCCGCCCTGGCGGCGCATCCGGAGGTCATCGCCCGGGTCGCCGCGGGTGTGGCCGAAGGCAACGCGAAACTGTCACGGGTGGAACAGATCAAGCGCTTCCGGGTGTTGCCGTCGCTCTGGGAGCCGGGCGGAGACGAGATCACGTTGACCATGAAACTCAAGCGCAAGCCGATCATGACGAAGTACGCGAGCGAGATCGAGGAGCTCTACGCACCCGAGTTGCACCCGGACGTGCACGAGCCTTCGGCGACCGCGACGGTGCAACCGGCATGAGCCGGGGACCGGGGGCGACGGCCCGTGAGTTCGGCAAGGTGGGGGTGCGAAAGCTGCTGCAGCGCACGGGCATCGTCGAGGAATCGACGACACCGCTGACCACCGACCCGGCGGAGGTTGTCCAGCTGCTCGCCGCGCCCTGGTACGACGAGCGGCTGAGCGGACTGGCCGATGAGCTCGGGCGGGACTTGCCGGGCGTGCGGGCCGAGGCCGCGTGCTACCTGAGGGAGATGGCCCCCTCGCTGGACGAGCGGGCCGTGAAGGCCTGGCGCAGCTTCAGTTGCTGGCTGATGCGGGCCTACGACGTGCTGGTCGACGAGGATCAGATAGCGCAGCTGCGCAAGCTGGACCGCAAAGCGACACTGGCGTTTGCCTTTTCGCATCGCTCCTATCTGGACGGCCTGCTGTTGCCGGAGGTGATTCAGGCCAACCGGCTTTCGCCGGCGCTCACCTTCGGCGGAGCCAATCTGAACTTCTTCCCGATGGGGGCGTGGGCCAAGCGCACCGGCACGATCTTCATCCGGCGTCAGACCAAGGACATCCCCGTCTACCGGTACGTGTTGCGCGCCTACGCCGCGCAGCTGGTGCAGAACCACGCCAACCTCACCTGGTCGATCGAGGGGGGCCGCACCCGGACCGGCAAGCTGCGTCCGCCGGTGTACGGGATACTGCGCTACATCAGCGACGCCGTCGACGAAATCGACGGCCCAGAAGTGTATTTGGTGCCCACGTCGATCGTCTACGACCAGCTGCACGAGGTCGAGGCGATGACCACCGAGGCCTACGGTGCGACGAAGCGGCCCGAGGACTTCCGTTTCCTGGTCCGGCTGGCGCGCCAGCAGGGGGAGCGGCTGGGCCGCGCGTACCTGGACTTCGGTGAACCGCTGCCGCTGCGCAAGCGCCTCGAGGAGCTGCGCGCGGAGGAGACCGGAACGGGCACCGAGATCGAGCGCATCGCGCTGGACGTCGAGCACCGGATCAACCGCGCCACCCCGGTCACGCCCACCGCGGTGGTGAGCCTCGCGCTGCTGGGTGCCGACCGTTCGTTGTCCATCAGCGAGGTGCTGGCCACTGTGCGGCCGCTGGCCAGCTACATCGCGGCGCGCAACTGGTGCGTGGCCGGTGCCGCCGACCTGACGAATCGCTCGACCATCCGCTGGACGCTGCACCAGCTCGTCGCCTCCGGTGTGGTCAGCGTCTACGACGCCGGCACCGAACCGGTCTGGGGGATCGGGGCCGACCAGCACCTGGTCGCCGCGTTCTACCGCAACACCGCCATCCACATCGTGGTCGACCGCGCCATCGCCGAGACGGCCCTGCTGGCCGCCACGGAAGACGCCGAAAACTCCGTCGACGGCTTGGTTTTGCCGGCGACCGTGCGTGACGAGGCGCTGGGCCTGCGCGAGTTGCTGAAGTTCGAGTTCCTGTTCTCGGGGCGGGCGCAGTTCGAAAAGGAGCTCGCCGATGAGGTGCGCTTGATCGGGCGGGTGGAGGACACCAGCAAGCCGGCCAGCGCGGCCGACGTACGTGGCCTGCTGGAGAAGGCCGACCTGCTGCTGGCGCACCTGGTGCTGCGGCCGTTCCTGGACGCTTACCACATCGTCGCCGACCGGTTGGCCGCCTACGACGACGAATCATTCGACGAAGACGCGTTTCTCACCGAATGCCTTGAGGTCGGCAAGCAGTGGGAGCTGCAGCGCAGGATGGCCAGCGCCGAGTCCAGGTCGATGGAGTTGTTCAAGACCGCGCTGCGGCTGGCCCGGCACCGCGAACTGCTGGACGGCTTCGAGGACCTCGATATCGCGCGGCGACGCCGCGAGTTCGCCGACGAGATCGCCACCGCCGTGCGGCGGGTCAACACCATCGCTGCGCTGGCCGGGGCGCGGTAGGTGCCGGGTGGCCAATGTGCGCATTCAGGAGCCCGCACCCAGGCCTGATCGCCCTGTCCCGCTTGATGATCGATGACGGTCGCACACCGCGGAATGGGTAGCCGAGATTTGTCGTACCCCCCTGCGACGATGAGGTCATGTCCTCGATCGCATTGCCTCCCGCGGCGGTCAGCCCTGGCCAGCGTCGTGATGCGTTGTTCGACGAGTTGGCGGAGTTGACCGGTCAGCGCAACGCGATTGATGGGCGCATCGTCGAGATCATCGCCGAGATCGATCGCGACGAGCTCTGCGGCGCCACGGGCGCCCGGTCGGTCGCGGCGTTGGTGGCCTGGAAACTCGGCTGCTCGTCGGCAAACGCCCACACGATCACCACCATCGCGCGCCGGCTCGAGGCGTTCCCGCGCTGCGCCCAAGGCATGCGAGAGGGCCGACTGTCACTGGATCAAGTCGGCGTCATCGCGGCGTGGGCGGGTGATGGATCTGACGAGCACTACGCGGAGTTGGCGCGGGTCGCTACGGTCAACCAGCTGCGCACCGCGGTCAAGCTGGAACCGCGACCCGAACCCGATGCCCGGCCGCAACCGCAACCAGCGATCACCAAGACCTCCAGCGACGAGTTCAGTTGTTGGCGGATCAGACTTCCGCACCTGGATGCGGCGAAGTTCGACGCGGCGTTGGCGTCTCATCGTGACGCGCTGATCGCCGAGTGGAGGCACGATCGCGGTAATCGAGGCTGCGCATCCGATGCCACGCCGCCATTGCCTGGCACCCTCGAGGCGTTCATGCGCCTGGTCGAGGCGGGATGGGACGCCGAGGCGGCCCGCCGGCCGCACGGGCAGCACACCACTGTGGTGGTGCACGTCGATGTCGAGGAGCACGCCGCCGCACTGCATCTGGGTCCGCTGCTCACCGACGCCGAACGCCGATACCTGACCTGTGATGCCACGTGTGAGGTTTGGTTCGAACGCGACGGCCAGGTCATCGGCGCCGGCCGGGCGACGCGCCAGATCAACCGGCGGCTTCGGCGCGCACTCGAGCACCGCGACCCCGCCTGCGTAGTTCCCGGCTGTGGCGCTGCCCGCGGTCTGCACGCACACCACATCCGGCATTGGGAAGACGGCGGCCCAACGGAGCTGGACAACCTGGTGCTGGTCTGCCCCTATCACCACCGGCTGCACCACCGCGGCGTCATCACGATCACCGGACCCGCCGACGATCTCGTCGTCGCCGACAGCTCGGGTCGACCGCTCAGCGCGGGATCGCTCGCGCGTGCGCCCAACCTTGCCCCGCCCGCCGTCCCGCCGTGCCCCGGGCCATCCGGTGAGCGCGCCGACTGGTGGTGGTACGACCCCTTCCAGCCGCAGCCACCACCTAGCAACAACTAGGTTGGTTAGCGGACAACCGGCCGGTGGCTGCTCGCCGCGACGCAGAACACCACCCACCGCCGGTTCGCCGATAGGCTGATGTGCAAGCTCTTCTGATGATCCGAATGGCAACACCGGAGGACGCGGACGCAATCGCCGCCATCTATGCGCCTTACGTGCGTGACACCGCGATCTCGTTCGAGACGAAGCCGCCCAGCGGGCAGGAGATGCGGTCGAGGCTGACCACAACGCTGCCCCGCCTCCCTTGGCTGGTCATGACGGATGGCGAGGCCGTCAAGGGCTACGCCTACGCAAGTCCGCACGGCGCGCGGGCTGCCTACCGCTGGTCCGTCGACGTATCCATATACTTCGACGGGTCAGTTCACCGGAAGGGAAATGGCCGCCGGACATACTCCGCGTTGCTCAATCTGCTTGCCGCGCAGGGGTATGTCAATGCATTCGCTGCCATTGCGCTGCCCAATCCCGCGAGCGTCGCTCTGCATGAGTCGATGCGTTTCGCCTGTGTCGGCGTATTCGACGGGGTCGGCTTCAAGAACGGAGCGTGGTGGGACATCGGCTGGTGGCGCCGCCGCCTGGCCGACCGGCCCGGACGGCCCAGCGACCCGTTGCCATGGTCGGAGCTGCCGACTTGCACAATCGAATCTGCGCTCAACGGGCACACTGGGTAGTGGTCCGGACGACGTCTGCCAGCGAATCGAGAGGGTCGATGACTGACAAGCCCGGCGGGCAGACCCGCCCGCTCATCGCGTTCACCATCGGAAACAACGCGCCGCCGATCACACCGGCCCCGGTCAGCCGGCCGTGGATGTCGCAGATGCGCAACGGTTGGCCGAACCGGTGCCTGCCGATGCTGATCGCCAACCAGAGCGGCTGGGAACTGCGCAACCCGTGCGCCTTCACCGCGACGTGGATGGGCGGGGACGAGAGCATGGGCGTGATCATCGCCCCGGACCGGCACGACCCCGGACAGCTCCTGCCATTCAGCCACTTCGGTCACGGCATCCTGACCTGGCATCTTCCGATGCTCTTCCGCACCCCGCCGGGCTACAACCTGTTGGTCCGCGGTCCGGCGAACTACCCGAAGGATGCCGTGTCCCCACTGGAGGGGATAGTCGAAACGGACTGGGCTACATCGAGTTTCAGCATGAGCTGGCAGATCACCCGCAAGATGATGCCGGTGCGCTTCGAGGTCGACGAACCGATCTGCATGATCGTCCCGCAGCGCCGGGCCGAGCTGGAACAGTTCGCCCCGGAGATCAGGCCTATCGAGTCCGACGAGGAAGTGCGCCGCAAGCACGAGTTCTTTCTACGTTCGCGCAACGAGCTGGGCCAGGCACAGGCCGCGACCAACACCGCGCTGGGTGAAAAGGTGCCGTGGCAAGGCGACTACACGCGGGGCAGGCATTCCGACGGCGAGGCCGGGGCCGCGGATCACCAGACGCGCGTCCACCTGCGCCCCTTCGCCGAGTCACAGGGCGAGAAGCAGCAATAGGCTCACCCTGCGTGCGTCGTGGCCAGCACCGCGGGCGCGCGGACGGTCCGCTCCGCCTGCAGCATCCCGGGCGCGTCAACACGTGGGGCCGCCGTGTTCGCGCACGAGGACAAGCCTCCGGTGCGCTGCAGTTCGGTCAACCGCACCCGGTGAGTGGGATCGCAGTGGGCCCACAGGTGCTCGGGATCGCGATGGCGCGCTACGTCGTGGGCGTGCCGGCGCTGGCCGACATGGACGACGCGACGCTGACGGAATGGGTGCGCCCGGTGCTCGCGCGCTACCTGACGGGCCCGGCGCCCGTGGGGCCCGCCGCATAGAGTTGGCGGCATGCCACTTTCAGGGGAATACGCGCCGAGTCCATGGGACTGGGCCCGCGAGCAGGCCGAGAAGTACGAGCAGTCGGGCGGGACCGAAGCCACGGACATGAAGGGGAAGCCCATCATCGTGCTGACCACGGTCGGCGCCAAGACGGGCAAGCTGCGCAAGACGCCCCTGATGCGGGTCGAGCACGGCGGCGAGTACGCGATCGTGGCCTCCCTCGGCGGGGCCCCGAAGCACCCCGTTTGGTACCACAACGTCGTCAAGAACCCACGGGTCGAGCTGCAGGACGGCGCCGTCACCCGTGAGTACGACGCCCGTGAGGTGTTCGGAGACGAGAAGGCGGTCTGGTGGGAGCGCGCCGTCGAGGCCTGGCCCGATTACGCCGAGTACCAGAAGAAGACGGACCGCCAGATCCCGGTCTTCGTGCTGACCCCGGTCGGCTGAATTCCGGACTTGATCGGCTGGCATGGCACCATTGATCAGTGTCCGCCGAATTGAGCCATAGCCCGAGCGTCGCGCCGCTGTGTGCGGCTGACATCGAGGGCGCGGCCAAGCGGATCGCCGCGGTGGTCACGCCGACCCCGCTGCAATTGAGTGATCGGCTGTCGGCGATCACCGGTGCGAACGTCTACCTCAAGCGGGAAGACCTGCAGGTGGTGCGCTCCTACAAGCTGCGCGGGGCCTACAACCTGCTGGTGCAGCTGTCCGATGAGGAGCTGGCCGCGGGCGTGGTGTGTTCGTCGGCGGGCAACCACGCGCAGGGCTTCGCCTACGCGTGCCGGACGCTCGGCGTGCACGGCCGCGTCTATGTGCCCGCCAAGACCCCGCAGCAGAAGCGGGACCGCATCCGCTACCACGGCGGGGAATTCATCGAACTGATCGTGGGCGGAACGACCTATGACCTGGCCGCGGACGCCGCGCTGGCCGACGTCGAGCGCACCGGCGCCACACTGGTGCCGCCGTACGACGATCTGCGCACCATCGCCGGTCAGGGGACCATCGCCGTCGAGGTGCTGGAACAGCTGGATAACGAGCCCGACCTGGTGGTGGTCCCCGTGGGCGGCGGTGGCTGCATCGCCGGCATCACCACCTACCTGGCCGAGCGGACGACGAACACCTCGGTGCTGGGCGTCGAACCGGCCGGGGCCGCGGCCATGATGGCCGCGCTGGCCGCCGGCAAGCCGGTGACGCTGGACCACGTCGACCAGTTCGTCGACGGTGCCGCGGTGCGGCGCGCGGGCACGCTGACCTACGCCGCGCTGGCGGCCGCCGGTGACATGGTGTCGATCACCACGATCGACGAGGGAGCGGTGTGCACCGCGATGCTGGACCTCTACCAGAACGAGGGCATCATCGCCGAGCCCGCTGGCGCGCTGTCGGTCGCGGGACTGCTGGAC
Organism: Mycobacterium sp. E2497; assembly: GCF_001668695.1. Lineage (NCBI taxonomy): Bacteria > Bacillati > Actinomycetota > Actinomycetes > Mycobacteriales > Mycobacteriaceae > Mycobacterium > Mycobacterium sp. E2497. The sequence continues at coordinate 49,266 of NZ_LZKD01000242.1, read as the reverse complement.
GCCGACATCGAGCCCGGCTCGACGGTGGTGTGCCTCATCTCGGGCGGCAACAACGACGTGTCGCGCTACGGGGAGGTGCTGGAACGCTCGCTGGTCCACCTCGGTCTCAAGCACTACTTCCTGGTGGACTTTCCGCAGGAGCCCGGGGCGCTGCGCCGGTTCCTCGACGAGGTCTTGGGACCCTACGACGACATCACCTTGTTCGAGTACATCAAGCGCAACAACCGCGAGACCGGTGAGGCGCTGGTGGGGATCCAGCTGGCGTCCTCGGCCGATCTGGACGGCCTACTGGCGCGGATGCGGGCCACCGAGCTGCACGTCGAACGCCTCGAGCCCGGCTCGCCCGCCTACCGCTACCTGCTGTTCTAGCCCAGCGAGCGTCCGCATTCGTACGCGCTTTACGGCGTGTCGCCGTGCAGACACGGACGCTCGCGCAGTCGGGGGAGGTATGCCGGCACCGGCGTGGCGGGATCCAGGTCCGCGGCCGGCACCGGCGGCCCGGCCGTCACTCTCAGCGGCACCACGCCCGCCCAGTGTGGCAGCGCGCAATCCTCCGGGTCGTCCACCGGCCCTCTGGTGCGCACCTTGGCCGATACCTCCACGAGGTCGAGCGCGAGAACGCCGGTGGCGGCCAGTTCGCGCGGGTTCGGGCCCCGGCAGTCGGCGGCGCGCCCGGGCGCGAGGTGATCGAGCAGGCCGGCGAGAGCCCGCCGTTTCTCCGCTTCGTCGTCGACCACGCGCGCGTCGCCCAGCACGACCACCGAGCGGAAGTTCACCGAATGGTGCATGGCGGAGCGCGCGAGCACCAGCCCGTCGACCAGGGTGACGGTGACGCACACGGGCAGGCCATCCGGCGCGGCGCGGGCCGCGAGCAGGGGGCCGCCGCCGGTGGAGCCGTGCAGGTAGAGCGTCTCGCCGAGGCGGGCATGCGTCGTCGGCAGCACCACCGGCCGACCGGCGCTGAGGTAGCCCAGGTGGCAGATCAGCGACGCGTCGATGATCTGGTGGACCGTCTCGCGGTCGTAGTGCATGCGCTCGCGGTAGCGCGTGGGTGTGGTTCGCGGCGTCGGCTGGTATCCGGTCTGCATGGCCTTTGCTTTCGTACTAGTACATAATTGGTAGCGTGTCAGTACAAAGCAGCATAACCGGGACGGGTGCGGACTCCATAGCCGCCAGCATCGAAGAGGCGATTTCGGCGGGTTCCCTGGCGCCTGGGGATGCGCTGCCGCCCGTCCGTGAGCTGGCCGCCCGCCTCGGCGTGAACGCCAACACCGCCGCCGCGGCCTACCGCCTGCTGCGTCAGCGCGGGGCCGTCGAGACCGCGGGCCGGCGAGGTACCCGGGTGCGGCACCGTCCGGCGACCACGCCGCGGTCACTGCTGGCGCTCGACGTCCCCGCCGGGGTGCGCGACCTGTCGACCGGGAATCCGGACCCCGCCCTGCTGCCCCTCGCGGGGGCCACCCTGGCCGGACCCGTTGCGGGCCGCCCGGTTCTGTACGGCGAGCCGGCGATGTCGGCGGCGTTGGCCGAGTTCACCCGGGCGGCGCTTTCCGCCGATGGCGTTCCGGCCGAGCACCTCGCGGTGACCAGCGGCGCCCTCGACGGCATCGAGCGCGTCCTGACCGCGCATCTGCGTCCCGGCGACCGCGTCGCCGTCGAGGACCCGGGCTGGGCCAATCTGCTTGATCTGCTTGCCGCCCTCGGACTTTCGGCCGAGCCGGTCCGGGTTGACGACGACGGGCCGCTGCCGGCCGACCTGGCGCGGGCGCTGGCCCGCGGGGTGCGCGGGATCGTCATCACCAATCGCGCCCAAAACCCCACGGGGGCGGCACTATCCGCCGACCGCGCCGAGGCGCTGCGGCGACTGTTGGCGCAGCGGGCCGACGATCTGCTGCTCGTCGAGGACGATCACTGCGCGGGCATCTCCGGCGCCCCGCTGCGCACGCTGGCCGGCACGACCCGGCACTGGGCGTTCGTGCGGTCCGCGTCCAAGGCCTACGGACCCGACCTGCGCGTGGCCGTGCTCGCGGGCGACCGCCGCACCGTCGAACGGGTGCACGGCCGCCTGCGGCTCGGCCCGGGCTGGGTGAGTCACCTGCTGCAGGACCTGGCCGTCCGCCTGTGGTCGGATCAGGCGGCCACGCGACTCGTCGCGAAGGCCGAGCGCCAGTACGGCGAAACCCGCCGGCGACTGTCCGCCGCCCTCGCCGAGCGCGACGTCGTGGCGCACGCGCGCTCCGGACTCAACGTCTGGGTCCCCGTGCCCGACGAGACCGTCGCGATCACCCGGTTGCTCGGCGCGGGCTGGGCGGCTGCCCCTGGCACGCGGTTTCGGATCGGCACCCCGCCGGGGATCCGCGTCACCGTCGCGGACCTGACGGCCGACGAGATCGACCCGCTGGCGGACGCGATCGCCGCGGCGGTGCACGGCGCGGGCCGCCCCAGCGTCTAAACGCCTTAGGTGCGACCGTTTCCCAGACCGGGGCCCGTCCACAACAGGACCACGCTGCGCTCCGGCGGCGTCTCGTCGAGCGCGACCGGCGGAGCCGGCGTCGTGTTCTTCTTCCTCAGCAGGCCGATACACCGGCCGAATGCGGATCGATTCATGGGCGAATCATCGACGGTCGCCCGGCGCGGCCGCTCACCGTTATCCACAGCCGCGCCTTTACGTCTGGGCGCGCACCGCCAGGATGGCGAAGGACTGGCCTTCCAGCACCGTGTGGTCGGCGTCGACCGAGGGATCGCCCCAGGCCAGGACCACGTCACCGGCGACGGGCACCTTCACCGCCTCGGGCCCGAGGTTGCACACGATGCGCAACCGCCCGCGCGACACGCTGATCCAGCGCTGGTCCTCGTCGTAGTCGACCGTGAGGTGCTCCAGCCACGGGTCGGCCAGGTCGGGGTCGCTGTGCCGCAAGGCGATCAGCTCGCGGTAGAGCCGGTGCACGCGGCCGTGCTCGCCCGAGTCGACCTCGTCCCACTTGAGTTTCGAGCGCCGGAACGTCTGCGGGTCCTGCGGGTCGGGGATCTCGTCGGCATCCCAGCCGTGTTCGGCGAACTCGGCCTTGCGCCCTTCGGCGGTGGCCTTGGCCAGCTCCGGCTCGGGATGCGAGCTGAAGAACTGGAACGGCGTCGACGCCGCATACTCCTCACCCATGAAAAGCATTGCGGTGAAGGGCGTCCCGAGCGCAAGCGCGGCCTTGATCGCCAGCTGGCCGCCGGTCAGGTTCTGTGACGGCCGGTCCCCGAGCGCCCGGTTGCCGACCTGGTCATGCGTGCAGGTGTACGCGACCAGCCGGGTGCCGGGGATGCCCGACTTTTCCGTGGTGTCCAGCGGCCGGCCGTGGCGGCGGCGCCGGAACGACGAATACGTGGCCGCGTGAAAGTATCCGTGGCGCAGCGTTTGTCCCAGCGTGGCCAGCGACCCGAAATCCGCGTAGTAACCCTGCCGCTCACCCGACACCGCGGTGTGGATGGCGTGATGGATGTCGTCCGCCCATTGCGCGGTCAGGCCGTACCCCCCACGGTCGCGCGCGGTGATCAGCCGCGGGTCGTTGAGGTCGCTCTCGGCGATCAGCGACAGCGGACGGCCCAACTGCTGCGACAGCCAATCGGTTTCGGTCGCGAGCTCCTCGAGGATGTGGATGGCCGTGGTGTCCACCAGGGCATGCACGGCGTCCAGCCGCAGCCCGTCGGCGTGGAAGTCGCGCATCCAGCGCAACGCGCACCCGATGATGTAGCGGCGTACCTCGTCGGAGTCGGCGTCGGCGATGTTGATGCCCTCGCCCCAGGGGTTGCTGGCCGACGACAGGTAGGGCCCGAACTTCGGCAGGTAGTTGCCCGACGGGCCGAGGTGGTTGAACACCGCGTCGATCAGCACGCCCAGACCCCGCGCGTGGCAGGCGTCGACGAACCGGACGAGGCCGTCGGGGCCGCCGTAGGGTTCGTGCACGCTGTACCACAGCACCCCGTCGTATCCCCAGCCATGCGTTCCGGCAAAGGAATTCACCGGCATCAGCTCGACGAAGTCGACGCCCAGGTCCACCAGGTAGTCCAGCTTCTCGATCGCGGAGTCGAAGGTGCCGGCCTCGGTGAAGGTGCCCAGGTGCAGTTCGTAGATCACCGCGCCCTCGACCGGCCGGCCCTGCCAGTCGTCGTCGGTCCACGCCGCGCCGGCCGGGTCCCACAGCTGCGAGCGCGCGTGCACGCCGTCGGGCTGGCGGGGTGAGCGCGGGTCGGGCAGCACGGTGGGATCGTCGTCGAGCACGAACCCGTAGCGGGCATCCGGCGCCGCGTCGACCCTCGTGTGCCACCAGCCGTCGTCGGCGCGCGTCATCGGGTGCACCCGGCCCTCGACGTCGAGCCGGACCGACTCCGGTTTGGGTGCCCAGACGCGGAATTCAGTCATGGTGACGCTCCAGCAGTACGACGGGCAGGTCGGCGAACAGCTGCGCGGCCGAGGTCGGGCCGTCCGCGACGGCACCGGTCAGGGCGTCCTTCCAGGTCCCGTCGGGCAGCGGCAGCACCGTGTTGCCCCAGCCGGTTTCGGCCAGCCGCACGGTCCAGCGGGTCACCGCGACCACGATGTCGTCGCCTCGGCGGAAGGCGAGCACGTGGTCGCCGGCGTCGCCGTCGGCCAGGACGGGCACGTAGTGGCCGTGCAGGAAGGTTTCCGGGTGGGCGCGACGCACCCGGAGCGCCGTCGTGACCACCCGAATCTTGGGGTGCTCCAACGCCTTCAACGCGTCGCGCCGGGCCGCGTAGTCGACCGGCCTGCGGTTGTCCGGGTCCACGAGGCTGTCGTCCCACAGTTCAGTGCCCTGGTAGACGTCCGGTATCCCGGGCACCGTCAGGGCCAGCAGCTTCTGGCCCAGTGCGTCGCTGGCGGCGTGCGGGTTGAGCTGGACGACCAGTTCGGTCAGTTGGCCCGCCACCGGGCCGTCGAACACCTCATCCAGCCACCGGTGCACGGCGTCCTCAAACTCGGCGTCCGGGTCATTCCACGAGGTGCGCCAGGCCGCTTCGCGGATGGCCTTCTCGGCGTAGGCGTGCAGCCGCTGGCGCAGCTCTGCGGTGACCTCGCCGCTGACCGGCCACACGCCGAAGATGTTCTGCCACAGGAACTGTCCGGTGGCCCGGTCGGGTGAGGGCGCGTCGACCTCCCAGCGGGCGACGAACTCGGTCCACAGCGAGGGAACCTGCGACAGCACCCCGATGCGGGCTCGCACGTCCTCGCCGCGCTTGGTGTCGTGCGTGGTCAGCGTCGTCATCGTCTGCGGCCACAGGCGGGCGCGGGCGGCGGCGCTGTGATGGAACTCCGCCGCGCCGACGCCGAACCGGTGCGGTTCGCCGCCCACCTCGTTGAGCGACACCAGCCGGGCATCGCGGTAGAAGTAGCAGTCCTCGCTTGCCTTGGCGGTGACCGCGCCGCACAGCTGCTGCAGCCGGGTGGCCGGCTCGCCGCCGGAGGCCAGCGCCGCGGCGAGCACCTGCAGGGCGGGCCCCAATTCCGGTGCGCGCGTCTGGGTTTCGGCGAGCGCGGTCGGCATGATCGCCGACAGCCCCGGATAGTCGCAGCGGTAGACGCCGATATGGGTGAGCAGCGCGGCTACCGCGTCGGGCAGCCGTGGGTGATCGGCGCCGGCCGCCGCCACGACGGCGCGGCACAGCCGGCGCAGTTCGCTGGCCAGCGTGTCGGTGGCCGCGTGGATCTTCAGTTCGGCCAACATCTGCGGCGCCGCGCCGTAGTCCAGGCCCGCCGACTCGACGAGCTCGGTGAGCGCGGGCGCGCCGCTCGGGTCGACGAACACGCCGCCGACCTCACGCAGCACGTCGTAGCCGGTGGTGCCGCCGACGGGCAGGGTGGGCTCGAGCGCCTCGTCGACCGCGAGGATCTTTTCGATCACGATCCACGTTTGCGGGCCAACCGATTCGCGCAACCACGCCAAGTAGCCGCAGGGGTCGGACAGCCCGTCGGGGTGATCGATGCGCACGCCGTCGACGAGTCCCTCGGCCGCCCAGCGGGCGACCTCGGCGTGGGTCGCGTCGAACACCGCGCGGTCCTCCTGGCGCAGCCCGGCCAGCGAGGTGATCGAGAAGAAACGCCGGTAGCCGCACACGCCGTTGCGCCAGCCCACCAGCCGGTAGTGCTGGCGATCGTGCACCTCGGGTCCGGTCCCCTCCGCGGTGCCGGGCGCCATGGGCAGGGCCAGGTCACCCAGCCGCAGCAGGTCACCGTCGACGTGCAAGTCGGCGGCGTCGTCGTCGGAACCCAGGATCGGCAGCACGATGCGGCCGTCCGCGTCGAGGTCCCAGTCGATGTCGAAATACGTTGCATAGTCCGAGGACCGGCCGTGCGTCAGCACGTCCCACCACCACGCGTTGTGCTGGGGCTGGTCGATCCCCACGTGGTTGGGCACGATGTCGACGATCAGGCCGATGCCGCGCTCGCGCGCCGCCGCCGACAGCCGTTCCAGCCCGTCGCGGCCGCCGAGCTCGGGGGAGACCGTCGTCGGGTCGGTGACGTCGTAGCCGTGGTTGGACCCGGTGGCCGCGGTCATGATCGGGGACAGGTAGAGGTGCGACACCCCGAGCTCGTCCAGGTAATCCAGCAGATTTTCCGCGTCGGCGAAGGTGAACGCGAACCCGCTGGCCTCACCCCGCAGCTGCAGCCGGTAGGTCGACAGTATGGGTAAGGCCATGCGTCACATGGTCTTACGTAATACCAGAAGTGAACGTGAACCCACCACGATCTGCTCCTCGGCGTTCATCACCTGGGGGCCATCGTCTTTGACGCCCACCTGGTCGTTGGTGTCCAGTTCCACGGTCCACTCCTGCGCATATTCGTTGTTCGGCAGTACGAACTGCACCGGCTCCTCGCCGGCGTTGAAGCACAACAGGAATGAGTCGTCGACCACCCGTTCGCCGCGTGCATTGGGTGCGGTGATTGCCTCGCCGTTGAGGAACACCGCCACACACTTGTGAATGCTTGCACCCCAGTCCTCGTGCGTCATCTCGCGGCTGCTCGGATTCAGCCAGGCGATGTCGCGCACGTCGTCGCCGCTTCGGATCGGCTCACCCTCGAAGAACCGGCGGCGGCGGAACACCGGGTGGTTCTTGCGCAACTTGCTCACCTTGCGCGCGAACGCCAGCAGGTCCGAATTCTTGTCCACCAACGACCAATCCATCCAAGACAATTCGGAGTCCTGGCAGTACACGTTGTTGTTGCCGTTCTGGGTGCGGCCCAGCTCGTCGCCGTGCGCGATCATCGGCGTGCCCTGACTGAGCATCAGGGTCGCCCAGAAGTTACGCATCTGGCGGGCGCGCAGCGCCAAGATCTCCGGGTCGTCGGTCGGTCCCTCGACGCCGCAGTTCCATGAGCGGTTGTGGCTTTCGCCGTCCCGGTTGTCTTCGCCGTTGGCCAGGTTGTGCTTTTCGTTGTAGGAAACCAGGTCGTTGAGCGTGAACCCGTCGTGGGCGGTGACGAAGTTGATGCTGGCGCTCGGGCGACGGCCGGTCGCCTCATACAGGTCCGACGACCCGGTCAGCCGGGACGCGAACTCGCCCAAGGTTGCGGGCTCGCCCCGCCAGTAGTCACGCACAGTATCGCGATACTTCCCGTTCCACTCCGTCCACAAACCCGGGAAATTTCCGACCTGGTAGCCACCCTCGCCGACGTCCCACGGCTCGGCGATCAACTTGACCTGGCTGACAATCGGATCCTGCTGCACCAGATCGAAGAACGCGCTCAATCGGTCGACGTCGTGCAGCTCCCGCGCGAGCGTGGCGGCCAGGTCGAAGCGGAACCCGTCGACGTGCATCTCGGTCACCCAATAGCGCAGCGAGTCCATGATCAGCTGCAGGACGTGCGGGTGGCGGGCGTTGAGGCTGTTGCCCGTGCCCGTGTAGTCCTTGTACAGGCGCAGATCCTCGTCGACGAGCCGGTAGTAGGCGGCGTTGTCGATGCCGCGGAAGTTGATCGTCGGGCCGAGGTGATTGCCCTCGGCGGTGTGGTTGTATACCACGTCGAGGATGACCTCGATGCCGGCTTCGTGCAGCGCACGCACCATGGACTTGAACTCGGCGACGCTCGCGTTGCGGTTGGCCGCGTATTGATTGTGCGGCGCGAAGAACCCGAAAGTGTTGTAACCCCAGTAGTTTCGCAAGCCGAGGTCCAGCAGCCGCGAGTCGTGCATGAACTGGTGCACCGGCATCAGCTCCAGCGCGGTGACGTTCAGCGACTTGAGGTAGTCGATGACCACCGGGTGAGCCATGCCGGCAAAGGTGCCGCGAAGTTCGGCGGGGATGCCCGGGTGGGTCTGGGTCATGCCCTTCACGTGGGCCTCGTAGATCACCGTTTCGTGGTAGGGGGTGAGCGGCGAACGATCCGAGCCCCAGTCGAAGAAGGGGTTGCTCACCACGCTGGTCATGGTGTGGCCCAGCGAGTCGACCATCGGGGGAGTCCCGGGGTCGGCGTCATCGCCGTCGGGGTGGACGGCCTTCATGTCGTAGGAGAACAGCGCCTGGCCGAAGGTGAACTCGCCGTGGAACGCCTTGCCGTACGGGTCGAGCAGAAGCTTGCTCGGGTCGCAGCGGTGGCCGGCGGCCGGATCGAAGGGCCCGTACACCCGGAAGCCGTAGCGCTGGCCCGGGGTGATGTTCGGCAGATAGGCATGCCAGACAAAGCCGTCAACCTCGTCGAGCGGGATGCGCGACTCCGCCCCGGCGTCGTCGATCAGGCACAACTCGACCCTCTCGGCGATCTCGGAGAACACCGAGAAGTTGGTCCCCGCCCCGTCATACGAGGCGCCGAGCGGATAGGGGTTCCCCGGCCATACGGTGGCCAGTTTCGGCTGCTGATTACCAGATACGCCTGCTGCTGAAGCGTGATTGTCGGTCGGCACCACTCGACCTTAGTCGCGGTCAGCGGCGCCGGGCGCGTTCACCACCAACCGGTGTTGGCGGCGATCTGGCGGCCCAATTCACCCGCCATGGTCCGCACGTAGGTGGGGGTGAGGTGGTGCGCGCCGTGGTAGATCAGCACGTTGCCCTCGACCGGGCGGCACACGTCGGCGCGGCAGATGGCGTCGGACATGTCGAGCACCTTCAGCAGGGGGAACTGTGTGACGAAGTCGAGGGTCTGGTTGCGGTCGGACAACGCGTCGGATCGCTTGATCGCGCACGACTGGGGGTTGCCGCCCTTCTTGGCGAGGCAATCCGCCGGATCGAACGGCTGGCCGTTTTTGACCAACCAGGGGGTGTCGCGCATGCCGAGGATCGGAATGTTGTTGTCGGAGAACCGCTGCCAGATTCCGATGTACGTCGCCGGCATCACGTCACCGGGCTTGATGTTCCACGGCCGGGTGGTCGTGGTGAACACGTAGTCGGGGCGATCGGCGATCACCTTGTCCATCGTCTGTTCCACCCACTCCCGGCACTGCGGGTAGGCGAGGTTGTTGCCCATGATCAACGGGACTTCCTCGGTGGACAGCGGGCAGCCCATCTTGAGATATGTCGTCACCTTGAAGTGGTGCATCCGGCCGAGCAGGCTCAGGGCGGGCAGCCAGTGCTCGGCGTGGGACCCACCCGCCAGCGCGATTGTGCGGTCGGCGGCTGGGTCGCCGTAGGTGCACACCACCACCGCGGGGTTGACGAAGTCGCTGATGCAACCGTCGCGGGTGGAGGCCGGCAGGTCGTCCTTGACCTCCAGCACGCTGGGCCGCATCGGCAACGCCGGTACCCGCACGTGCTCGGTCAGGGCGCGGGCCCCCGGATAGTCCTGCGGGTTGAGCACGCTGAGCTCCTTGCCCGCGGCCCGCAGGACGGTGACGTGCTGGCGCCACGTGAACGACGTCGCCGTCAGCGTGACGCCCAGCAGCACGATCGCCGTTCCCAGCGCCATCGTGGGCCTGGGCAGGTGGGCCAGCCAGGCGGGCGCGGGCGCCGGTGCCCTCCCGGCGGTGCGGTAGCGCAGCGGATCCTCGACGAGCCGGGTGGTCAGGTATGCCAGCAGCCCCGAGACCAGCAGCACCGCCGTGCCTTCGACGAAGTTGGCGTGCCGGTGCCCGGTGAAGGACAGCCAGAAGATCAGCAGCGGCCAGTGCCACAGATAGAGCGAATACGCCATCGCGCCCAATGCGACCAGCGGCCCGGTGGCCAGCAGCCGGTTCGGCAGCGGCAGCCGGTCCTTGGCTGCGGGATCGCCCTGCAGGCCGGCCCCCGCGAGGATCATCAGCGTGGTGGCCCCGACGGGCACCAGCGCCCACGGGCCGGGGAATTCCTGCACACCGTCGATCAGGGCCCCGCAAGACGCGATCGTGGCCAGCGCGGCGGTGGCCAACAGCGTGCGCAACCACATCGGCCAGCGGATGGACGGCACCAGCGCACCGACGAGCGCCCCCACCAACAGCTCCCAGGCGCGCGCGAAGCTGTTGTAGTAGGCGGCGGCCTGGTCGCTCTGGTGCGCGACGATCGCGTAGACGAACGACGCGACCGTCAGCGTCGTCAGCAGCACCAGGAACAGGGTGCGCAGGCGGGTGCCCAGCCGACGGCGGAAGAGGTACGCGCACCCGGCGACCAACAGCAGGAAGGCGACGTAGAACTGGCCCTGCACTGACATGGACCAGACGTGTTGCAGGGGGCTGACGGCTTCGCCCGCGCGCAGGTAGTCCGACGCGGTGCTGGCCAGCTCCCAATTCTGGTAGTAGCCGAGGCTGGCGAGGCTCTGGTCGGCGAAGGTCTCCCAGCGGGTTTCCGGCTGCACCAGAATGGTCAGCACCGCGCACCCGGCCAGCACCACGACGAGAGCCGGGACCAGGCGGCGCACGAGCCGGATCACCTCCGCCACCGGCGACAGGGTGGCGGCCGGGTTCAGCGCCGCGCGAATGATCTTGCCGCCGAAGAAGAATCCCGACAGCGCCAGGAACACGTCGACGCCGCCGGAGACCCGGCCGAACCAGACGTGGAACACGGCGACCAGCGCGATCGCGATGCCGCGCAACCCGTCGAGGTCGTAGCGATAGAACCCCGTCTTACGCGCTCCCGAAGTGACCGGTTTCGCGGTCGCGACCGGTCGGGGAGGCAGGGACAGGGTCGACATGATCGACCGCTAATTTACCGAAAACCGCCACCCGCTCCCGGTCAGGAGCAGGTGGCGGTGTTGAAAACGCCCCGGGAAGCGCCGGGAATTACCGGGTGGTGCCGGCCGCCGGGGGCAGGAACGGAGATTGCTGGGGCGGCAGCAGCTGCACCGGGGCCTGTTGCGGCGACGCTTGCTGGGTCGGCAGTTGCTGCATCGGGGTCTGCTGCGACGGTGCCTGCTGCAGCGGTGCCTGCTGCAACGGTGCCTGTGGCGCCGGGTGTTGCTGCATCGGGGCCTGCTGCAGCGGGGCCTGCGCGGACTGTTGTTGCAGCGGCGCCTGCTGCACCGGGGCCTGCTGGGTCGGCAGTTGCTGGGTCGGCGCCTGCTGCACCGGGGTCTGCTGTGTCGGCAGTTGCTGGACCGGTGGCTGCTGCAGCGGGGTCTGCTGCGTCGGCGCTTGCTGCGCGGGCAGTTGCTGCGGCAGTTGCTGGGCCGGCGTCGACGGGACACCCAGGACCCGGACCAGGTACGGGGCCATGCCGTTGGCGCGCACCGGCGAAACCTGCACGACGTCGCCCACCTCGAGCATCTGGTTGTTGCCCAGGTACATCGCCACGCTCTGGGTGCCCTCGGGGCCGTAGAAGATCAGGTCGCCCTTGTGCGCCTGCTGCGGCAGCACCTTCTGGCCGACCTTGTACATCGCCCCGGACGAGCGCGGCAGCTTGATGCCGGCGCCGGCGTAGGCGTACTGCATCAGGCCCGAGGCGTCGAATCCGACGGTGTTGATGCCCGTCCCGGTGCCGCGGGTGGGGCCGTTGATGCCACCACCGGCCCACGAGAACGGCACGCCGCGCTGCGACAGCCCGCGCGCGATCACCACGTCGGTGGCCTGCTGGTAGTCCATCGACCGGGCGCCCGGGTCGGCGGACGCGACGACGGGGGCGGCGGCCACCGGGGCCGCGACGATCGCCAGACCGATCGCGAAGGCGTAGATGCGTTTCATGTCCTTGGCCTCTCAGGGCTCGCTGGCCTCAGCGCGGTGACTTCACGCGTCCGCCGCCGTTGCATGACTTGGGCGAGAGCCTCCACATTGGGGCCGACGCCGCTGCATGACCTTTGCGGATGTGAACAGCGGGGGAAGCCCCTGCTTTCACATCAGTCACTGCAACCACTCTGACAACAAGGCTTGTTAGCCGCCAGCCTCCGGCGGGATTTTTTGTCGTACCGTGACCGGAAGGTGACTGGGCGGGCGAATCCCGTATGCACAGTTGTGATTTGGGTCTCAGCGTGGCGCCCGGAGCGCCCGATGGCCGAACCGCGGCGGCGGGGCGCCTACACCCAGTAGCGTTCGCTGAACATGGTCAGCAGGGACCCGGCGACGGAGCTGACCATGATCAGGGTGAGGGCCAGCACGGGCCAGAAGGACATGTACCAGCCCTTCAGCATGGACACCAGAGGGCCGACTACGGCGGCGGCGATCGCCGCACCGATTCCGCCCCACACCACCGGGCGGATGTAGTAGTCGATCCCGAAGGGCACCGGTCCGCAGGTCTCGTCGGCGCACACGTGCTCGAGGAAGCCGAACAGGCGGGTCGGCCACGTCGTCGCGGTGGCCAGCAGGATGAGCACGGCCAGCAACACGACGGTGCAGGTCACATCCCATGCGGCCAGCCGCAGCCGGATGACCCGTGGCGCTTCGTCGTCGTAGTCGACCAGGGGGGAATTGGGGTCCTTGGTCGGATAGGGGCCCGTGGCGGGTTTACCGGGCGGGTGCGGCGTAGCCATCGGGTCCCATGCTCCACGATGGGCGGAGTTTGTGCGACTCGGCTGCTTTACCCTCGATCACTATGCCTGCGGCGAGGGCCGGGCTGACGCCCGAGCAGATCAGCGCGATCGACGCTGCGCACGTGTGGCACCCGTACAGCACCATCGGCAGCGAAGCCGTCGCGCCGGTGGTGGCGGTCGCCGCCCGGGGCGCCTGGCTGACCCTGATCCGTGACGGCAGGCCGATCGAGGCGCTGGACGCGATGAGCTCCTGGTGGACTGCGATCCACGGGCACGGCCACCCCGAGCTGGACGCCGCGCTGACCGCGCAGCTGGGCGTGATGAACCACGTCATGTTCGGCGGGCTCACCCACGAGCCGGCCGCGCGGCTGGCGCAATTGCTGGTGGAGATCACCCCGCCGGGGCTGGACACCGTCTTCTTCAGCGACTCCGGATCGGTGTCGGTCGAGATCGCGGTCAAGATGGCGCTGCAGTACTGGCGCGCCCGCGGCCGGCCCGGCAAGTACCGGCTGATGACCTGGCGGGGCGGCTACCATGGGGACACCTTCACGCCCATGAGCGTCTGCGACCCCGACGGCGGGATGCACTCGCTGTGGACCGACATCCTGGCCCGCCAGGTGTTCGCCCCGCAGGTGCCGCGCGACTACGACCCGGCCTACAGCGCGGCGTTCGAGCAGCAACTCGCGCGGCATGCCGGAGAACTGGCGGCGGTCATCGTCGAGCCCGTGGTGCAGGGCGCGGGCGGGATGCGTTTCCACGATCCCCGCTATCTGCGCGACCTGCGTGAGCTGTGCCGACGGCACGGCGTGCTGTTGATCTTCGACGAGATCGCGACCGGCTTCGGCCGCACCGGAGCGCTCTTCGCGGCCGACCACGCCGGGGTGAGCCCGGACATCATGTGCGTCGGCAAGGCGTTGACCGGTGGATATGTCACCCTGGCGGCCACGCTGTGCAGCACCGAGATCGCGCACACCATCAGCGCCGGCGAGGCCGGCGCGCTGATGCACGGCCCGACCTTCATGGCCAACCCGCTGGCATGTGCGGTCTCAGTGGCCAGCGTCGAGCTGCTGCTCGGCCAGGACTGGCGTGGGCGGGTCGCCGGCCTGTCCGCCGGGCTTGCGGCCGGCCTCGAACCCGCCCGCGCGCTGACCAGCGTGACCGACGTGCGGGTGTGCGGCGCGATCGGCGTCATCGAGTGCGCCCGCCCGGTCGACCTGGCCGTCGCCACCCCGGCGGCGCTGGACAACGGCGTCTGGCTGCGCCCCTTCCGCAACCTGATCTATGCGATGCCGCCCTACATTTGCACGCCCGACGAGATCGCCCAGATCACCTCGGCGATGGTGCAGGTCGCCCGCTAGCAGTGTCGACCCGCAGCGCCCGGCATCGCCGCGCTCGCGGTCGCCACAGGGCTAATGGTGGCGACCCGCAGCGCCCGGCTTCGCCGCGCTCGCGGTCGCCACAGGGCTAATGGTGGCGACCCGCAGCGCCCGGCTTCGCCGCGCTCGCGGTCGCCACTAGGCTCATCCCCGATGAAGGCACCGATCGAGACGTCACCGCTGGCGTGGCTGGAGGCCGTGGAGAAGCAGCGCCGCGAGGCCGGGCTGCGTCGCTCGTTGCGGCCCCGCCCGGCCGTCGCCACCGAGCTCGATCTGGCCTCCAACGACTACCTCGGGCTGTCACAGCATCCCGACGTGATCGAGGGCGGCGTCGCAGCGCTGCGCATGTGGGGCGCCGGGGCAACCGGCTCGCGGCTGGTCACCGGCGACACCGAACTGCACCAGCAATTCGAGTCCGAACTGGCCGAATACGTCGGCGCATCGGCGGGCCTGCTGTTCTCGTCGGGATACGCCGCCAACCTGGGTGCCGTCGTCGGCCTGTCCGGCCGGGGCGCCCTGTTGGTGTCCGACGCCCTGTCGCACGCCTCCCTGGTCGACGCCTGCCGGCTGTCGCGGGCCCGCGTGACCGTGACCCCGCACCGCGACGTCGCCGCAGTGGAGGAGGCCCTCGCCTCGCGCGCGGAGGAACGCGCCGTCGTCATCACCGAGTCGGTGTTCAGTGCCGACGGCGCGCTGGCGCCGCTGCGGGAGCTGCACGAGGTCTGTCGTCGCCACCGCGCGCTGCTGATCGTCGACGAGGCCCACGGCCTGGGCGTGCGCGGTGACGGGCGCGGGCTGCTGCACGAGCTCGGGCTCGCGGGCGCCCCCGACGTGGTGATGACCACGACCCTGTCCAAGGCGCTGGGCAGTCAGGGCGGCGTGGTGCTCGGCCCCGCGGCGGTGCGCGCGCACCTGATCGACGCGGCGCGGACGTTCATCTTCGACACCGGCCTGGCGCCGGCGGCGGTGGGCGCCGCACGGGCCGCGCTGAGCGTGCTGCGGGCCGAACCCTGGCGGTCCGGGGCGGTGTTGCGGCACGCCCGCATCCTGGCCGGGGCCTGCGACGTCCCCGGTGTCCCGCAGTCGGCGGTGGTGTCGGTGATCCTCGGCGACCCGGAGGTGGCCCTGGCCGCCGCGACCGCCTGCCTGGACGCCGGCGTGAAGGTGGGCTGCTTCCGGCCCCCGACCGTGCCCGCCGGGACCTCCCGGCTGCGGCTGACCGCGCGCGCGTCGCTGGACGCGGCCGAACTCGACCTCGCCCGGCGGGTGCTCACCGAGGTGCTCGCCGTGACGCGCCCTTGACCGTCCTGGTCGTCACCGGCACGGGCACCGGCGTCGGCAAGACCGTCGTCACCGCGGCGCTGGCCTGCCACGCGCGCCAGGCGGGCATGGACGTGGCGGTGTGCAAGCCGGTCCAGACCGGCACCGACGCCGGGGACGACGACCTCGCCGAGGTCGTCCGGCTGTCCGGCGTGACGGAGGTCGCCGGCCTGGCCCGCTACCCGCAACCCCTGGCGCCGGCCGCCGCGGCCGAGCAGGCCGGCGCGACGCTGCCCACCGGCCGTCAGCTGCTGCGGCTGATCGCCGGCCTGGACCGCCCCGGCCGGCTGACCCTGGTCGAGGGAGCGGGCGGGTTGCTGGTCGAACTCGCCGACGCGGGCGTCACCCTGCGCGATCTGGCGGTCGAGCTGGCCGCCGCGGCGCTGGTCGCGGTCACCGCGGAACTGGGGACTCTCAACCACACCGCCCTCACTTTGGAAGCGCTTGCCGCGCAACACGTTTCGTGCGCCGGCCTGGTGATCGGCAGCTGGCCGGCAAGGCCCGGACCGGCGGAGACCTCGAATCGCTCGGCCCTGGACCGGCTGGCGCCGGTGCGGGCGGCGCTGCCCGCAGGGGCGGGAGCGATGGACGCCGCGGCGTTCGCGGACATGAGCGCGGCGGCGTTCGACCGCGACTGGGTCACCGCGCTGGTCCGCTGATGGTCCATTCCATCGAGCTGCTCTTCGACGGCGAGACCGAGGCGACGATCCGTGGGCTCTGGGAGGCGCTGTCCGGCGCCGGGATTCCGAGCCAGGCGCCCGCCGGGCGGCCGCACGTCACGCTCGCGGTGGCCGACCGCATCGCCGGGGAGGCCGACGCCGCCCTGCGGCCGATCACCCAGCGGCTGCCGCTGGGCTGCGCGGTCGGCGCGTCACTGCTGCTCGGGCGGTCCAACGCGATCCTGGCCCGGCTCATCGTGCCCACGGTCGAGTTGCTGGCGTTCCACGCGGACGTGCACCGGTTGTGCGGCGAGCACCTGGCACCCGCGCCGGCGCCCACCAGCCTGCCGGGCCAGTGGACGCCCCACGTCACGCTGGCCCGCCACGTCGGGGGACCGGCGCTGGGCCGGGCGCTACGCATCGCGGGGCGCCCGCCGCTGGTCGAGGGCAGCTTCGCCGGCCTGCGGCACTGGAACGGCGAGAAGAAGGTGGACTACCTGATCGGCTAGCCGCCGAACAGTAGATACAGGCCGGTGAAGGTGTAGCCGACCATGACCAGCATCATCGTCAGCTGGCCGGTGAGCTGGTGGCCGCTCGGCAGCAGCCGCAGCGCCTTGTCGTGCGCCGCGATCACCGCGACGATGTGGCCGGTCACCACGCAGGCCACCTTGATCACGGCCAGCACCGGCGGGTGGGTGGACAGCACGTAGGCCACCTGCTGGTGCGCCAGCCCGAGCACATTCCAGCCGCGGCCGAACGGGTCGGCCAGCGCGAACACGGCCTGCTGCCCGCGCTCGACCAGATAGGTCAGGTAGTGGGCGAAGATGTAACCCACCACGATCGGGATCAGGGAATGCGCCATCTGGCCCGGCAGCGCACGGCGTTGCTGCGAGTCCACGCCGCCCGTCGCGCGGGCAGCGAGCGAAAACGTCACCGCCACAACGGAAATGAAGACGATCAGCCCGGCGGTTCGGAGCACCGACGACGACAGCGTCGGGGTCAGGCCCATGCCGCGAGAAAGGCCGTCGGCGAAGCCGCGCCACGTCGGCGACGACGAGAAACTGTCGAACGCCGTCGACCCGAGCAGCACCGCGAGCAGCACGACCACGCCGGGCCGCACGCGCAACGACGGCAGATGATCGAGCGGGTTGCCGACGACGATTTTCCCGCTTCGCGGGTTGCGGCGAAACGGTGACAGGCGGGACACCGCCATGCTGTACACGCCGAACGGGTCGGCCCGGGCGAGCCAGCGCTGGCCGCACAGCCAGGCGCCCACCAGCATGGCCGCGGCATAGGCGCCCAGCCACGCCCGCACCGCCGGCAGCGACGCCGGGTCGGGGCTGGCGAGTTCCATCCAGACGAACGCGAACAGGCCGAGCGCGGCCGGGCGGTAGCCCCAGCGTTCGGGGTAGGACCACCGCGCACGGTGCAGGCGCTCGGACGTGGCGCGCCGCAGCAACAGGTACACGGTCCGCATCGGCGAAAGGACCCGCCAGACCGGGCCGAACAGCAGCGACGGCGCCACCAGCCCGACCCACAGCAGCACGTAGAACACCCCGAGCAGGGCGTTGGTCTCCGACCGCGGGCCCCACACCCCGGCCGCCACCGCCCACGCCCCGAAGATCAGCCCCAGCGCGGCCGCCGTCCACCGCGTCGCCCGCGCGTCGACCACGGCGGTCACCACCGCCGGCAGCGGGCGGCCCGGCTTGCCCGGGTCGAACCGCGGCCGCCGCCAGGCGAACGCCACGAGCGCGAAGGTGAACGTCAGCGCCCACGCCGCGCCGACCATCGCGTACAGGTACGGCACCGGCAGGTCGCCGGATCCGCCGAGACCGTGCGCGAGCACCACCGTCGCGCCACGGGAGCTCACGGCTGGACTTGGATGGTCGCGATCGTGCGGTTCAGATGGTGCAGTTCCACCTCGACGTTGCCGGGCACGTCGACGCTGAACTGGAACGTCTGGTTGGCCGCGACCGCCACCGGGAACTTGTGGTCGGGCGTCGAGTGCACGTGCAGCTCGTCTGCGGCGTCGCTGGTGACGTGCAGGGTGATCGGCTGTTTGACCCTGGCCTGCAGGGCGGCGTTGGTCGGGGTCACCTGGCCGTTGGCGATGGTGATGTAGACGTCCAGGCCGGCCGGCGGCGGCTGGGCCGGCCCTTTTGCGCCGCAGGCGACCAAGGCCCACACCAGTGCCGCCGCCCACGCCGCCGTGAGGGCGCTACGAATCGCCATCGATCACGCCGCCTGACGGGTGCCGGGCACGGTGTGCTTCTCCTCCTCCGGCCGCCTGGGCAGGTTTTCGTAGTTGTTGATCCGGCCGGCGCCCCAGGTGAGGGCGCTGATCACCATCAGGGTCAGGAACAGCACGACGATCCCACCGGCGGTGAACAACCAGGCCGGCGCGCTCTGGTCGCGTTCGCGCTGCAGGATAGTGGCCTCCAGCACGAAGGGCCGGGTGCTGGACGCCAGCGCCGGGACCTCGGGCGCCGGGATGGCGTCGTCGGCCGGCTCGTAGATCGGGACGGCCGTCATCGTGCGGCCGTCCTGCACCCGCAACAGCGTCTTCCAGTCTCCCCACACCGGGACCGGCTGGGTGGACCGATAGTGCCCCGGCCCGACCTTGGCGAGCTTGTCGATCATCAGGCCACGGTCGTTCTGCATCCGCCCTTGCCAGGACAGGATCGTCAGCCAGTCCGGGTGGTCACTGACCATGGTCGTCGGGGAGATCATCACGTCGGCCGACACCATCCGCTGCCCCGCCGGACTCGGGAGATCCGTCAACGTCACCGTGGCGGTGTTCTGGCCCGGCACGAGGATGTGCAAGCCGTTGGCCACCGCGACGCCGATCACCAACACCGCCGCGGCCACCACCGAGATGCCGACCCCGCGGCCCGGCAGGCGCCGGCCGGTGAGGACCAAGCCGAATAGCGCGCCGCATACCCCGGTCAACGCCGCGACGGGCACCGACATCGCCAGCGCCTCGCCCCACATGCTCGTCGGCCACGGGTAGTGGTACACCGCCCCGATCCATAGCGACTCCAGCCACAGCCCCACCGTGGCGACCGCGAGGCCGCAGACCGCGCCGAAGGCCACTGGACGCTTGATCAACGGGGTCAGCGCCACCAGCTCGACGACGAGGGCGGGACCCAGGTACAGCGGGAACCAGTTGATCGGGGCGCCCAGGATGGGGCCGACCAGCACCGCAACCGCGCCCCGCAGCGCGATGGCGAACACCGCCGCGATGATCGCGGCGCCGCGTCCCATAGTCATGCGGGCGGCGACGGCCGCCAGCGCGGACGCCGCGGCGATAAGCATCGGCTGAAACACCAGCCGGAACTGCGGGACCCCGAAGTCGAACTCGATCTGGTAGACGGACAGGCCGATGAACAGCCCGCCAAAGGACAGATAGCGCAAGAAGGTGATGAAGGCGCCGTGGGTTACCTCATCGGCTTCGTGGGCCTCGCCTTCACGCTCCAGCATCAGCACCGAGAAGAGCGAGAAACACGCCCCGCCGATCATCATCAAATGCGTTGGGCCCCAGAGAGTTACGTCTTGTCCGAAGATCCGGTGCCAGATGTCGTCGAGGGGGAACCCGATCATCGCGTACATCCCGCAGCCCGCCATCAGAAGGCCGCCGACGGGCGCGTACCAGTTGCGCGTGATGCGCACCGCCGCGGGGCCCGGCTTGTCGAACGGCAGCACGACCGAGACCATGCCGGCGACGAAGATTCCGAACAGGCCGATGATGATGAAGTAGTGCGCGGGGTTGGCCAAGGGGCCGGGGTCGCGCCCGTTGCCGATGTGCCAGCTGACGTCCCAGATGAACCCGAACAGGGCACAGATGATGAACGTCGTGAAGATGAGGACCGGAAGTGCCACCCAATTGGGCCGGTGGAACTTCTCGCCCAGCTTGTCGGCGACCCGGGTCAACCACTCGATCCGGTGGGTGCGGTGGGCATGACCGACCCACAGCATGACCGCGGCGATCACCGCCGCCGCGACCGACAGGCCGATCACCTGATTCAGTCCCGCGCCCCGCGCCGGTGGCTCGGCGAGCAGCATCAGCCCCGTCGACGTCATCGTTGTGCCCTCCCACACTCGCGTCCGGTCCAGCCGATCGCTAACTTACTTCGGAGTAAGTTAGCGATCCAGTGTCTGTTCGCGGAATGCCCCAGCGGGCGTGTCGTCAATCACGTTTTTCGTCGGCGCCGTGGCGGGCTTCGGAGCCGTCCGGCGCTGCGTCGCCGTCGCCGGCGCGACGGTCCTTCAAGGCGACATACAAGATCACGGCCACGACCACCACCGCCGGCAGGAATGCCGGGATCGCCAGCAGGAGCATGTGGTGGGCGACGTATACGGCGTGCGGATCGGTCATGGTGGTCAGATACCCCGGCGGACGCTGTCTTCTGCGGCCGTTACCCTACTTTGAACACTTTTATTCGCGCTGCCACCACGTGGCAGGGGTGGCCGCATGCTCGGCCAACGACGATGCAGGGGAGTACTGGTGACTCAAGCGGCCACTCGACCGGCGACCGGCGCCCACAACGCAGACATCCTGGCGGTTGCCCGCGACCAGGTGCTCGAGCGCGGTGAGGGACTGAGCCGGGAGCAGGTGCTGCAGGTGCTGCAGCTGCCCGACGACCGGCTCGACGACCTGCTGGCGCTGGCCCATGAGGTGCGCATGCGCTGGTGCGGCCCCGAGGTCGAGGTCGAGGGCATCATCAGCCTGAAGACGGGCGGCTGCCCGGAGGACTGTCATTTCTGCTCGCAGTCGGGGTTGTTCGCCTCCCCGGTGCGCAGCGCCCGGCTGGACATTCCCAGCCTGGTCGAGGCCGCCAAACAGACCGCCAAGTCGGGTGCCACCGAGTTCTGCATCGTGGCTGCCGTCCGCGGCCCCGACGAGCGGCTGATGACCCAGGTCGCGGCCGGCATCGAGGCGATCCGCAACGAGGTCGAGATCAACATCGCCTGCTCGCTGGGAATGCTGACCGCCGAGCAGGTCGAGCAGCTCTCGGCGATGGGCGTGCACCGCTACAACCACAACCTGGAGACGGCCCGGTCGTTCTTCACCAACGTCGTGACCACCCACACCTGGGAAGAGCGCTGGCAGACCCTGTCGATGGTGCGCGACGCCGGGATGGAGGTGTGCTGCGGCGGCATCCTGGGCATGGGCGAGACGCTTGAGCAGCGCGCGGAGTTCGCCGCCGAACTGGCCGAGCTGGGGCCCGACGAGGTGCCGTTGAACTTCCTCAACCCGCGGCCCGGCACGCCGTTCGGCGACCTCGAGGTGCTGCCGGTGGCCGAGGCGCTGAAGTCGGTGGCCGCTTTCCGCCTGGCGTTGCCGCGCGCGATGCTGCGGTTCGCCGGGGGCCGCGAAATCACCCTGGGTGACCTGGGCGCCAAGAAGGGCATCCTGGGCGGCATCAACGCGGTGATCGTCGGCAACTACCTGACCACGCTCGGCCGTCCGGCCGAAGCCGATCTGGAACTGCTGGACGACCTGCAGATGCCCATCAAGGCGCTCAACGCCACCCTGTAAGAGACGTGGCGACTGTGGTTGGGGATCTGGGTGCTCCGGTCAGTGCCGGCGTCTACAACGTCTACACCGGGGAATTGGGGGGCACCGCAGTGCCGACAGCGGCGCAGTTGGGCCTGGAGCCGCCCCGGTTCTGCGCGGAATGCGGACGCCGGATGGTCGTGCAGGTTCGCCCCGACGGCTGGCGGGCGCGGTGCTCGCGGCACGGTCAGGTCGACTCCGTCGACCTGGAGGCCCACCGGTGACCCAGCCCGCGGAAACCGCGCCCCCCGCGACCGCCCCGGCCACGTCCCGGACCCGCGCCATCGCCGTCGCCGCTCTGGGCTCCCTGGCGCTCGGTGTGCTGATCGGCGGGCTGTGGGCGTGGATCGCGCCGCCCATCCACGCCGTGGTGGCGCTCACCCGCGCGGGTGAACGGGTCCACGACTATCTGGGCACCGAGTCGGAGCACTTCTTCGACGCGCCGTGCCTGATGCTCGGTCTGCTGACCGTGCTCGCCGTGGTGGCCCCGGTGCTGGCGTGGCAGTGGCGTGTTCGGCGCGGACCGGGAATGGTGGTCGCACTCGCGATCGGCATGGTGACCGTCGCCGCGGCCGCGACGGCGACCGGGGCGGCGTTGGTGCGGCTCCGCTACGGCGCACTGGACTTCGACGCGGTGCCGCTGTCGAAAGCCCCGTCGGTGGCGTATGTCATCCAGGCGCCGCCGGTGTTCTTCGCGGGCCATCCGCTGCGGGTGGCGCTGACCCTGCTGTGGCCGGCCGCTATCGCCGCGCTGCTCTATGCGGTGTTTGCGGCCGCCGACGCCCGCGACGACCTGGGCGCCTATCCTCCGGGCGGCCGGTCTGGCGACGCGCTGCCGGTGGGAGCCGGGGGCGCACCGGACACGCCCCTGTCATAGCGGACGGCGGTGAATCCTCCGGCCGAAGATGACCTTGGCGGCGATCTTGGCCAGGCGCGCCATCCCGACGTAGGTCATCGGGTGGAACATCGTCGGCCAGGTGGTCCGGATCAGATGCTCGGTCAGCGGCCGGCGGTCGAACCGGTCCGTGAGCCAGCGCAGCGTCATCGGAGCCGACAGCGGGTGTAACAGCATGTGCTCGTTGAACGCGTCGCGATGGTAGGTGACCTGGGCGCCGCCTGCCGAATAGGCGTCGGCGAGCACGTCGATGTCCTTGACGTCGATGAGGTAGTCGTGGACCGCCTGCACGATCAGCACGGGCGGCGTCGGGACGGCCGCACCCAGCTTGATGTTCTCGAACACGTGGGTGACCTCGGGCGTCGAGAGGATGCTCTCGAGCGGCTCGTCGAGGTAGTCACCCATGTTCTTGCCGGCCATCCGGATGACCGCCTCCACGGTGGTCATCTTCTCGAGCGATTCGAGCAGGGCGCGCCCCTCCTCGTTGCTGTGCTCTTTGATCACCCGGTCCAGCTCGGGGTAGATGTGGGCGAGCGCGGCCACCACCAGCGCGGGCAGGCCCGACAGGAAGCTGCCGTTGAGCCTGCGGAAGGTGTTGCCCAGGTCGCCGACTGGTGATCCCAGCACCGCCCCGACGACGTCGAGCTCGGGCGCGTACTCGGCGCACACTTCGGCGGCCCAGGCACTGGCCAGGCCGCCGCCGGAGTAACCCCACAACCCGATCGGCGCCGACGGGGACAACCCGAGGCGGTCCGAACCCAGCGCCGCCCGGATGCCGTCCAACACGCGATAGCCGGGCTCGTACGGCGCACCCCAGAGGCCGTGCAGGCCCTCGTGGTCGGGCACCGAGACGGCCCAGCCCTCGGCGACGGCGGCGGCGATCAGGAAGTACTCGAACTGACCGATGGCGCCCAGGGCCTTCGCCCTGCGCCGGAGCGCGTAGGACGGGAAGCAGCGCGACGACACGGCGTCGATCGCGCACTGGTAGGACAGCAGCGGGCAGGGCCGTTCCGGGGCGAGCTCGGCCGGGACGATCACCGTCGTCACGGTCGCCTCGGGCTCGCCGTTCATGTCCATCGTCCGGTAGAGCAGCTGCACCGCCTTGACCGGCTGTGGAATCAGGCCCAAAAACGCCAGCTCCACGTCGCGCGAGCGCAACACCGTCCCGGGCTCGGCGTGTTGGAACCCCAGTGGTGGCTGGTAGAACGGGTCGTCCGAGGGCAGCAGCGGGCGTACTTTGCGCTGCAATTCCTCGTGTGGGGGCCGGGCGATCCACTCCGCCCCGCGTGTGCCTGCCAGATTGCCGAGCTCAGCCATTGAGGCTCCCTTCTAGGCCACCCGGCATTCTCGCCCATGAACGGCAGGTAACCAAAACGCAATCGCCGCATCGTGGGCGACTTCTCGCCGGGAAAGGCAGTCAGGCGCGCCACGGTTGCCGATTCACCTGTGTCCCCCGACCGGGCTTTCCGCAAACTTGCCGGGTCGGGCGCCGCGGGCCGTCAGACCTGGCCCGGCTGCCCGGGGGGCCGCAGCGCGGCGAATTCGTCGGTGACCCGCAGCCGGGAGTCGGTGAAGTGGTACAGGGCCGCCGGCCGGCCTCCGCTGCGACCGGACTGCGCGATGGTGCCGGTCTGGCTGATCACGCCGCGGCGGACCAGCACGCGTTGCAGGTTCGTCGCGTCGACCTGGTAGCCCAGCGCGGCGCCGTAGATGTCGCGCAGCGTGGACAACGCGAATTCCTTTGGCGCCAAAGCAAACCCGAGGTTGGTGTAGGACAGCTTGGCGACCAGCCGGGCGTGGGCGTGGGTGACCATCGGGCCGTGGTCGAATGCCATCTCGGGCAGGCAGCTCACCGGGTGCCACCGCGTGTCCGGCGGCAGCTCGGGGGTGGCGGGGGAGGGCACCAAGCCCAGGAAGGTCGAGGCGATCACCCGGGCGCCCGGCACCCGGTTCGGATCGGAGAACACCGCCAGCTGTTCCAGGTGCGCCAGCTCCTTGAGGTCCACCTTCTCGGCCAGCTGCCGGCGGACCGAGCTGGTCATGTCCTCGTCGTTGCGCAGCCGTCCGCCCGGCAGCGACCAGGCACCGCGCTGCGGGTCCCTGGCACGCTGCCATAACAGCACGTTAAGCTGCGGTTTCTGTATTCGCGGGCCGTCCGTTACCTGGCGAACCTGAAACACCACCGCAAGCACCTCGTGTTCAGTGCTAGTATGGGCCATGTTTTCGATTATAAGTCGAAAACCTCCTGGGCTGAAAGGAGCCGCCGTGACGGTTATGAATCGCATGGACACGCTCGCCGAAGACATGATGGCCGACGTCACCAACACGCCCACCGGTTACACCGGTGTGGAGGGCGACGCGCAGTGGGCCGCGGAGATCCGCCGCCTGGCGAAGCTGCGCAGCGCCACCGTGCTGGCGCACAACTACCAGCTGCCCGCGATTCAAGACGTCGCCGACCACGTGGGGGATTCGCTGGCCCTGTCGCGGATCGCCGCGGAGGCGCCCGAGGACACCATCGTGTTCTGCGGGGTGCACTTCATGGCCGAGACCGCCAAGATCCTCAGCCCCGACAAGACGGTCCTCATCCCGGATCAGCGGGCCGGCTGCTCGCTGGCCGACTCGATCACCGCCGACGAGCTGCGCGCCTGGAAGGACGAGCACCCCGGCGCCGTCGTCGTCTCCTACGTCAACACCACCGCCGCGGTGAAGGCCCTCACCGACATCTGCTGCACGTCGTCCAACGCGGTCGACGTGGTGAACTCGATCGACCCCGACCGCGAGGTGCTGTTCTGCCCGGACCAGTTCCTGGGGGCCCACGTGCGGCGGGTGACCGGCCGCACGAACATGCACGTGTGGGCCGGTGAATGCCATGTCCACGCCGGGATCAACGGCGACGAGCTGTCCGAACAGGCCAGGGCGAATCCCGACGCCGACCTCTATGTGCATCCCGAATGTGGTTGTGCCACTTCGGCGTTGTACCTCGCCGGCGAGGGTGCCTTCCCGGCGGACCGGGTCAAGATCCTGTCCACCGGCGGCATGCTCGACGCCGCGCACCAAACCCGGGCCCGCAAGGTGCTGGTGGCCACCGAGGTCGGCATGCTGCATCAATTGCGCAGGGCCGCACCCCAGGTCGATTTCCGCGCGGTCAACGACCGGGCGTCCTGCAAGTACATGAAGATGATCACGCCCGCGGCGCTGTTGCGCTGCCTGGTGGACGGCGCCGATGAAGTCGACGTCGACCCCGAGATCGCGGCGGCGGGCCGGCGCAGCGTGCAGCGGATGATCGAGATCGGTCAGCCGGGGGGCGGCGAATGACCGCCCGCCCGGCCTGGACCGACAGCGCCGACGTCGTCGTCATCGGTACCGGCGTCGGGGGATTGGCCGCCGCGCTGGCCGCCCACCGCGCGGGGCGCCGCGTCGTCGTGCTGAGCAAGGCCGACCAGGCGCGCGGGGCGACGGCCACGCACTACGCCCAGGGCGGCATCGCGGTGGTCCTGCCCGACAACGACGACTCCGTCGAGGCCCACGTCGCCGACACCGTGGCTGCCGGCGCCGGCCTCTGCGATCCCGACGCGGTGACCTCCATCGTCGCCGACGGCTATCGGGCGGTGTCCGAATTGGTCGGTGCCGGAGCGCGATTCGATGAGGCGGCCCCGGGCCGCTGGGACGTGACGCGTGAGGGCGGGCACTCGCGGCGGCGCATCGTGCACGCCGGGGGCGACGCCACCGGCGCCGAGGTGCAGCGCGCGCTCGACCACGCCGCCCGGCTGCTGGACGTCCGCACCGGCCACGTCGCGCTGCGTGTGCTGCACGACGGCGCGGCCGTGACCGGCGTGTCCGTCGGCAACCGCGACGGGTACGGAATCATCGACGCGCCGGCGGTCATCCTGGCCTCCGGTGGCCTCGGGCACCTCTACGGCGCGACCACCAATCCCGCGGGCTCGACGGGCGACGGCATCGCGCTGGCGCTGTGGGCCGGCGTCGCGGTCAGCGACCTCGAGTTCATTCAGTTCCATCCGACGATGCTGTTCGGTGGGGGCGGCGGCCGGCGTCCGCTGATCACCGAGGCGATCCGCGGTGAGGGCGCGATACTGCTTGACCGGCAAGGCAAGTCGGTCACCGCGGGTGTGCACCCGATGGGCGATCTGGCGCCGCGCGACGTCGTCGCCGCGGCCATCGACGCGCGGCTGAAGGAAACCGGTGACCCGTGCGTCTTCCTCGACGCGCGCGGCATCGCGGGTTTTGCCACCCGGTTCCCGACCGTGACCGCCGCGTGCCGGGCCGCCGGCATCGACCCGGTCCGCCAACCCATCCCGGTCGTACCGGGGGCGCACTACAGCTGCGGCGGCGTCGTCACCGACGTCTTCGGGCAGACCGAACTGCCGGGGCTGTTCGCCGCCGGCGAGGTGGCGCGCACCGGCATGCACGGCGCCAACCGGCTGGCGTCCAACAGCCTGCTGGAAGGCCTGGTGGTCGGCGGGCGCGCCGGCAAGGCCGCGGCCGCGCACGCACTGGCGGCAGGGCGCGTCCGGGCCACAGAGTGCGAGCCGTCGGTTCACACCGCGCCGGACCGCCGCGAATTGCAGGCCGCGATGAGCCGCGACGCTTCGGTGGTGCGCGACGCCGCCGGGCTGAACCGGTTGTCCGACGCGCTCTCGGCGGCCCCGGTGCGCACCATCGCCGGCCGTCGCGACTTCGAGGACGTCGCGCTGGCCGTGGCCGCCCGCGCCGTGACCGCCGCCGCCCTGGCGCGCAGCGAGAGCCGGGGCTGCCACCACCGAGCGGAACACCCCGAGCCCGCGCCGGAGCAGGCGCGCAGCAGCGTGCTGCGGCTGGCCGACGACGGGAACTCGGTGCTGGCGGAGGCGCTGGCGGCGGTGGGCTGATGATGCTGCCCGACGAACGTAGCGCCGCTCAGGACACCATCCGGCGGGCTCTTGAGGAGGACCTGCGCTACGGGCCCGACGTCACCACCCTCGCGACGGTGCCCGCCGGCGCGGTGGCCACGGCGTCGATGGTGCCCCGCGAGGCCGGCGTGATCGCCGGCGTCGAGGTCGCGCTGCTGGTCCTCGACGCCGTCCTCCCCGGTGGCTACGAGGTGGTGCACAGCGTCGAGGACGGCGCCCGGCTGCAGCCCGGCGAGCCGGTGCTGACCGTGCGCGCGGACACCCGCGGCCTGCTGACCGCCGAGCGGACCATGCTGAACCTGGTCTGCCACCTGTCGGGCATCGCCACCACGACGGCGGCCTGGGTCGACGCCGTGAACGGCACCAAGGCCAAGGTCCGCGACACGCGCAAGACCCTGCCCGGGCTGCGTGCGCTGCAGAAGTACGCGGTGCGCGTCGGCGGGGGAGTCAACCACCGGATGGGCCTGGGGGACGCGGCGCTGATCAAGGACAACCACGTGGTGGCTGCGGGATCGGTCGTCGACGCGCTGCGGGCGGTCCGCGACGCGGCGCCCGATCTGCCGTGTGAGGTGGAGGTCGATTCGCTCGAGCAGCTGGACGAGGTGCTGGCCGAAAAGCCGGAGCTGGTCCTGCTGGACAACTTCCCGGTGTGGCAGACGCAGATGGCCGTGCAGCGCCGGGACACGCGCGCACCCGCCGTCCTGCTGGAGTCCTCCGGCGGGCTCAGCCTGGACAACGCCGCCACCTACGCGGCCACCGGGGTGGACTACCTGGCCGTCGGCGCGCTGACGCACTCGGTGCGCGCGCTCGACGTCGGCCTGGACATGTAGGCCCTTCAGCCACGCAGCAGCGTCCGTGCGGCGGGCTTGGCGGCGTCCAGCGCGCTCGCGTCCCCGGAGATCCGGGACAGGATCAGTGCCCCCTCGATCAGTGCGATCACCGCCAGCGCAACCTGTCTGGCCTCCGCTGCAGCCCAGCCGTCGGAGCGCAGGCGCTCGTCGATCGCCGCGCACCAGCCCCTGAAGGCGCGCGCCGACGCCTCGCGCACCAGCGGGCTCGCGTTGACCGACTCGGTGGCGATCGGCTCGATCGGGCAGCCGTCGCGGTGGTCGCCGGCCAGCCCCGCGGCCAGTAGGTCGATCCACCGATCGACGATGTCGGCGGCGGGGCGGCCTGTGGCCAGGAAGCGGCGCAGCAGTTGTTCGATACCGGCCCCCTCGCTGTCGACGACTGCGGCGGCCAGCTGTTGCTTGCCCTGCGGGAAGTGGTGATACAGCGAACCGGGTTTGACGCCGGTCTCCTCGAGGATCTGATTGAGGCCCGTCGCCGCGTACCCCTGGCGCCGGAACAGGGTGGCGGCTTTATCGATCAACGCTGCGCGGCTGCGATCCGGTCTCGGCACGCTGTTGACAATACTTGAGAGATCACTCAAGAATGCTGAGATGAGGCAGCTCACCTACGAAGAAGTCGGACGATACGCGTGGCGCGACGTCCCCGACCCGCAGATCACCGCGCCCGAACAGGCGCTGGTCCGGCCGCTCATGGTGGCCTGCTGCGACCTCGATGTCGCAGTCGCGCATGGCCGGCTGCCGTTGCCGCCGGGATACGCGGTGGGCCACGAGGGTTTGGCCGAGGTCGTCGCGGTCGGCGACGGCGTCAAGGGTGTTCGGGTGGGCGACCGTGTCGTGGTGCCGTTCCAGATCAGCTGCGGGACCTGCCGCGAATGCCGCCGTGGGGTGACCGGTTCATGCGGGTCGGGGCCCCTGATGGCGATGTACGGAATGGCGCCGATCGCCGGCCTCGACGGCGGCGGCTTCATGTCCGATCTGGTGCTGGTGCCGTACGCGGACGCAATGCTGATCCCAGTGCCCGACGGCGTCGACCCCGTCTCGATCGCGTCCCTGTCGGACAACATCCCCGACGGCTGGCGGACCGTGGGGCCGTTCGCCGATGAGCTGAATGCGCTCGACCCTGCCGACCGCCGCGTCCTGGTAGTCGGGCGGCTGTCGATCGGGTTGTACTCGGCCGCCTTCGCGGCGGCGCTGGGCGCCACGGTCGACTACGTCGACACCGACCCGCGGCGGCTGGCCGCCGCCGAGAAACTCGGTGCGGTGATCCACGACGTCGCCAAACCCGACAAGTCGTGGGATCCGTATCCGGTCACCGTGCACACCACCGGCGATGCGGCGCTGCTCTCGGCCACACTGCGTGCTACCTGGCCGGACGGCGTGTGCACCGACACGGGGATCTACCCCGAATACAAGGTCGAGATGCCGTTGCTGCCGATGTACACCCGTGGTGCGCAATTCATCACCGGACGAGTGAGCGCGCGGACGGTCATTCCGCAGGTGCTCGAGCGGCTCGCCGACGGCCTGGATCTGGCGCCGGCCGTCGATCGCGTCGTCGCCTGGGACGACGCGCCGTCGGCCTGGCCGACGATGAGCGGCAAAACGGTCTTCACCAGGGCGTAGACCGCTGGCGCGTGCGTCCGGGGCTTCGAGTGTGCGCCCAGGCCGCTCCCCAGCGGCGTGTGACCGCCGTGAGCGCACGCGCAAAAGAGCGCGCCCGTCGTCAGGAGATGTCGCCGACGAACATGCCGACCCGCCCCAGCTGCATCCGGGCCATTCGTGGCAGTTGCTCGGCGTCGGGGCCGTCTGAGCCGGCCGGCAGGATCCGCGGGTTGGTGATGTGTACCACGCGATTGCGGCTGTACTGCACGTCGGCCTCGCCGGCGGCCAGCACGTTCTTGACCCAGTTCGTCTTGCCGTGGGCCAGCGCGATCGCCAGCAGGTTCCCCTTGCGGTAGGGGGTGATGATCGTCTCGTACGGCGTGCCCGAGGTGCGGCCGCGGTGCTTGATGGTGGCCGTGCCGGGCAAAAAGCGGGCGATCGGCTTGACCGCCGGGTTGAAATACTTGATCTGAAAGCGCTCGAACCAGGGCGGAAACACCATTGGGACGCCCGGCGCGTTGTTGGGATGATCCTTCGCGGACATGACGGCTCCCTGAGTTGGATGGGGCTTACCCGGCCTTATATGGGGCACTGTACCGGTCGAATATCGACTTGAGTTGCTCTGGGACAATGGTGGCGATGAGTACCGCTTCAGCACCCGTGATGGCCCGCATCGACCTGCGGGGCGTTCAGCTGACGGCTGCCCGGTTGCGGACGGCGCTGCCGCGCGGGGGCGCCGACGTGGAGAGCGTGCTGCCCAGGGTGCGCCCGATCGTCGAGGCCGTCGCCGAGTGCGGCGCCGAGGCGGCCCTGGAGTTCGGGGAGTCGTTCGACGGGGTGCGGCCCGCGGCGGTCCGAGTGCCCGCGGCGGCGCTGGAGGCGGCGCTCGCCGAATTGCATCCCGACGTCGTCGAGGCCCTGCGGGTGATGATCGAACGCGCCCGCGCCGTGCACGCCGACCAGCGCCGCAGCGACGTCACCACCACGCTGGGGCCGGGCGCGACGGTGACCGAGCGGTGGGTCCCCGTCGAACGGGTTGGCCTGTACGTGCCCGGCGGCAACGCGGTGTACCCGTCGAGCGTGGTGATGAACGTGGTGCCGGCGCAGGTCGCGGGCGTCGATTCGCTGGTGGTGGCCAGCCCGCCGCAGGCCCAGTCGCAGGGTCAGTTCGAAGGCCTGCCGCACCCGACGATCCTGGCCGCCGCCCGGCTGCTGGGGGTCGACGAGGTGTGGGCAGTCGGCGGCGCGCAGGCGGTGGCGCTGCTGGCCTACGGCGGCACCGACACCGACGGTGGGGAACTGGCGCCCGTCGACATGATCACCGGCCCGGGCAACATCTACGTCACCGCCGCCAAGCGGCTGTGCCGTTCGCGCGTGGGCATCGACGCCGAGGCCGGGCCGACGGAGATCGCCATCCTGGCCGACCACACCGCCGACCCGGCGCACGTCGCCGCCGACCTGATCAGCCAGGCCGAACACGACGAGATGGCGGGCAGCGTGCTGGTCACCCCCAGCGCGGAGCTGGCCGACGCCGCAGCCGCCGAGGTGGCCGCCCAGCTGCGCACGACCGTGCACCGCGACCGGGTGGCCACCGCGCTCGGCGGCCGCCAGTCCGCGATCATCCTGGTCGACGACCTGGACGCCGGCGTCAAGGTGGTCAACGCTTACGCCGCCGAGCACCTGGAGATCCAGACCGTCGACGCGGCGAAGGTCGCCGGGCGAATCCGTTCGGCCGGTGCCGTTTTCGTCGGACCGTACTCGCCGGTCAGCCTCGGCGACTACTGCGCCGGCTCCAACCACGTCCTGCCGACCGCGGGCTCGGCCCGGCATTCCAGCGGCCTGTCGGTGCAGACTTTCCTGCGCGGCATCCACGTCGTCGACTACACCGAGGCCGCCCTCAAGGACGTCTCGGGACACGTCGTCACGCTGGCCAAGGCCGAAGACCTGCCGGCGCACGGCGAGGCGATCCGGCGGAGGTTCGAGCGATGACCGGCCCGGAGAACCCCACGCTGGACGACCTGCCCCTGCGCGACGACCTGCGCGGCAAATCGCCCTACGGCGCACCGCAACTGGCGGTCCCGGTGCGGCTGAACACCAACGAGAACCCGCACCCGCCCAGCCGTGCGCTGGTGGACGACGTGGTCCGGTCGGTGGCCGAGGCGGCCACCGACCTGCACCGCTACCCGGACCGGGACGCGTCTGCCCTGCGCCGCGACCTGGCCGGCTATCTCACCGCGCAGACCGGCGTGCCGCTCGGCGTGGAAAATGTCTGGGCGGCAAACGGTTCCAACGAGATCCTGCAACAGCTGCTGCAGGCGTTCGGCGGGCCCGGGCGCACCGCCATCGGGTTCGTCCCGTCGTACTCGATGCACCCGATCATCTCCGACGCCACGCGCACGGAATGGCTGGAGGGCGTCCGCGCCGACGATTTCAGCCTCGACCTCGACGCGGCGGTCGCCGCGATCACCGAGCGCCGGCCCGACGTGGTGTTCATCGCCAGCCCGAACAACCCGTCCGGGCAGAGCGTTTCGCTGCCCGCCCTGCGGCGGCTGCTCGACGCGGTACCGGGCATCCTCATCGTGGACGAGGCCTACGGCGAGTTCTCCTCCGAGCCCAGCGCCGTGGGGCTGGTGCGCGAGTATCCGACCAAGCTCATCGTCACCCGCACGATGAGCAAGGCGTTCGCGTTCGCCGGCGGGCGGCTCGGCTACCTGATCGCCACGCCCGCGGTGATCGACGCGATGCTGCTGGTGCGGCTGCCGTATCACCTGTCGTCGATCACCCAGGCCGCGGCCCGGGCCGCGCTGCGGCACGCCGACGACACCCTGGGCAGCGTCGCCACCCTGATCGCCGAGCGTGAACGCGTCACGAAGGCGTTGACCGGCATGGGTTTTCGGGTCATCCCGAGCGACGCCAACTTCGTGCTGTTCGGGCGGTTCACCGACGCCCCGGCCACCTGGCAGCGCTACCTGGACGCCGGCGTCTTGATCCGCGACGTCGGGATCCCGGGCTACCTGCGCGCGACCACCGGGCTGGCCGAGGAGAACGACGCCTTCCTGCGGGCCAGCGCCCAGATCGCCGCCACCGAACTGGCCCCAGCCACCCCAGTAGGAGCCCCGTGACCACTATTGCGACCCGGCGTGCGCGTATCGAGCGCCGCACCAGGGAATCCGACATCGTCATCGAGCTCGACCTCGACGGCACCGGCCAGGTCCACGTCGACACCGGTGTGCCGTTCTACGACCACATGCTGACCGCTCTGGGCAGCCACGCCAGTTTCGATCTGACCGTCCGCACCAAGGGCGACGTCGAGATCGAGGGCCACCACACCATCGAGGACACCGCGATCGCCCTGGGCCAGGCGCTTGGGCAGGCGCTCGGTGACAAGCGGGGCATCCGCCGGTTCGGCGACGCGTTCATCCCGATGGACGAGACGCTGGCCCACGCCGCCGTCGACGTGTCCGGCCGGCCCTATTGCGTGCACACCGGCGAGCCGGATCACCTGCTGCACACCACCATTGCCGGCAGCTCGGTGCCCTACCACACCGTCATCAACCGGCACGTCTTCGAGTCGCTGGCCATGAACGCCCGCATCGCGCTGCACGTGCGCGTGCTGTACGGCCGCGACCCGCACCACGTCACCGAAGCGCAGTACAAGGCGGTGGCCCGCGCGTTGCGCCAGGCCGTCGAGCCCGACCCCCGGGTGACCGACGTGCCGTCCACCAAAGGCGTTCTGTGACAAAACCATCCGTCGTCGTCCTGGATTACGGCTCGGGCAACCTGCGGTCGGCCCAGCGCGCCCTGCAGCGGGCCGGCGCCTCGGTGGAGGTGAGCGCCGACGCCGATGCGGCGGCCGCCGCCGACGGGCTGGTGGTGCCCGGCGTCGGGGCGTTCGAGGCCTGCATGACCGGCCTGCGCAGGGTCCACGGAGAACGCATCATCGCCGACCGGGTCACCGCCGGCCGCCCGGTACTGGGGGTCTGCGTCGGCATGCAGATCCTGTTCGCCAGCGGCGTCGAATTCGGTGTGCAGACAACGGGTTGCGGGCAGTGGCCTGGTGAAGTCACCCGGCTGGACGCCCCCGTGATCCCGCACATGGGCTGGAACGTCGTCGACGCCGGGGCCGGCAGCACCCTGTTCAAAGGGCTGGACCCCGACACGCGGTTCTACTTCGTGCACTCCTATGCCGCACAGCGATGGGAGGGTCCGCCCGAGGCCGTGCTCACCTGGGCCACTCGCCGGGTGCCGTTCTTGGCCGCGGTAGAGCAAGGGCCGCTGTCGGCCACCCAGTTCCACCCCGAGAAGAGCGGGGACGCCGGTGCGGCGGTGCTGCGCAACTGGATCGAGGCACTGTGATGAACCCCGCGAAACTGTATTCCGCTACGCAAACGTCGAGAGGAAGCGTACCCAGTTGCAGCCTCGGAGCAGAGGAGAAAGCGTGTTGATCTTGTTGCCCGCGGTCGACGTGGTCGATGGCCGCGCGGTGCGGTTGGTCCAGGGCAAGGCGGGCAGCGAAACCGAATACGGTTCGGCGCTGGACGCGGCGCTGGGCTGGCAGCGCGACGGCGCGGACTGGATCCACCTGGTGGACCTGGACGCGGCGTTCGGGCGCGGCTCCAACCGCGAACTGCTCGCCGAGGTGGTCGGCAAGCTCGACGTGCAGGTGGAGCTGTCGGGCGGCATCCGTGACGACGAGTCCCTGGCCGCGGCGCTGGCCACCGGCTGCGCCCGGGTCAACCTGGGCACCGCGGCGCTGGAGAACCCGCAGTGGTGCGCGCGCGCGATCCGCGAGCACGGCGAGAAGGTCGCCGTGGGGCTGGACGTCCAGATCGACCAATCCAGGCCAGCGGGGCAGCACCGGTTGCGCGGCCGCGGTTGGGAAACCGACGGCGGTGACCTGTGGGAAGTGCTGGAACGCCTTGACCGCGAAGGCTGTTCGCGCTTCGTCGTCACCGACGTCACCAAGGACGGCACGCTGGGCGGTCCCAACCTCGACCTGCTGGCCGCCGTCGCCGACCGGACCGACGCCCCGGTGATCGCCTCCGGCGGCGTGTCAAGCCTGGACGACCTGCGCGCGATCGCCACCCTGACCGACCGCGGCGTCGAAGGAGCCATCGTCGGGAAAGCCCTCTACGCCGGGCGGTTCACCCTGCCGCAGGCGCTGGCCGCGGTTGCGGGGTAGGGCCGCGATGGACCTGGAGGCGTTGGTGAAGAAGGCGGCGGCGATCCTCGACGACGCCACCGAGCCGTTCCTGGCCGGCCACCGCGCCGATTCGGCGGTCCAGAAGAAGGGCAACGACTTCGCCACCGACGTCGACCTCGCGATCGAGCGGCAGGTGGTCGACGCGCTGACCGAGGCAACCGGAATCGGGGTGCACGGCGAGGAATTCGGCGGCACGGACGTCGACTCCGAATGGGTGTGGGTGCTCGACCCCGTCGACGGCACGTTCAACTACGCCGCCGGCTCCCCGATGGCGGGCATTCTGCTGGGCCTGCTGCACCGTGGCGACCCGGTCGCCGGGCTGACCTGGCTGCCCTTCGTCGACCAGCGTTACACCGCGGTGGTGGGCGGCCCGTTGCTGAAAAACGGTGTCCCGCAGCCGCCGCTGGCCGACATCGACCTGGCCGACGCCCTGATCGGCGCCGGCTCCTTCAGCGCCGACGCGCGGGGCCGGTTCCCGGGGCGCTACCGGATCGCAGTGCTGGAGAACCTCAGCCGGGTCTCGTCGCGGTTGCGTATGCACGGCTCCACCGGACTCGACCTCGCCTACGTCGCCGACGGAGTCCTCGGCGGCTCAATCAGTTTCGGCGGCCACGTGTGGGACCACGCGGCCGGGGTCGCGCTGGTGCGGGCCGCGGGCGGCGTCGTCACCGACGTCCACGGCGAACCCTGGACCCCGGCGTCGGATTCCGCACTGGCCGCGGGCCCCCGCGCGCACGCCGAGATTCTCGAGATCCTGCGCGGCACCGGTCGACCGGAGGACTTCCGAGATGCCCGCCGGTAACGGCCTTGCGGTGCGGGTCATTCCCTGCCTGGACGTCGATGCCGGGCGGGTGGTCAAGGGGGTCAACTTCGAAAACCTGCGCGACGCGGGCGATCCCGTCGAGCTCGCCGCGGCCTACGACGCCGAGGGCGCCGACGAGCTCACCTTCCTCGACGTCACCGCCTCGTCGTCGGGGCGGGCCACGATGCTGGACGTGGTGCGCCGCACGGCCGAGCAGGTGTTCATCCCGCTGACCGTCGGCGGCGGGGTGCGCACGGTGGCCGATGTCGACGTCTTGCTGCGGGCGGGCGCCGACAAGGTGTCGATCAACACCGCCGCAATCGCCCGCCCCGACCTGCTGGAGGAAATGGCGAGGCAGTTCGGCTCGCAGTGCATCGTGCTGTCGGTCGACGCCCGCACGGTGCCCCCGGGTTCGGTGCCGACGCCGTCGGGGTGGGAGGTCACCACGCACGGCGGGCGCCGTGGGACAGGCATCGACGCCGTCGAATGGGCTTCTCGCGGAGCCGATCTGGGGGTGGGAGAGATCCTGCTGAATTCGATGGACGCCGACGGCACCAAGGCCGGGTTCGACCTGGAGATGCTGCGGGCGGTGCGTTCGGCGGTCACGGTGCCGGTGATCGCCAGCGGCGGCGCCGGCGCGGCCGAACACTTCGCGCCGGCGGTCGCCGCGGGCGCCGATGCGGTGTTGGCGGCCAGCGTCTTTCACTTCCGGGAGCTGACCATCGGTCAGGTGAAGGCCGCCATGGCGGCCGAAGGGATCACCGTGCGATGACGCTGGACCCACAGATCGCCGCGCGCCTGAAACGCAACGCCGAAGGCCTGTTCACGGCCGTCGTGCAGGAACGCGGCAGCGGCGACGTGCTGATGGTCGCCTGGATGGACGACGCGGCGCTGGCCCGCACGCTCGAAACCCGTGAGGCGACGTACTTTTCGCGGTCCCGCGCCCAGCAGTGGGTCAAGGGCGCGACGTCCGGCCACACCCAACACGTGCACTCGGTGCGGCTGGACTGCGACGGGGACGCCGTACTGCTCACGGTCGACCAGGTGGGCGGCGCCTGTCACACCGGCGACCACAGCTGCTTCGACGCCGACGTACTGCTGCAGCCCGAGGCCTAGGTTCGTCGCGGTGTCGGCGATCCGCCCCGCGACGCTAGTTCGCGGTGCGACGCTGACCCTGGGCGGCGGCCAGGAAGTCGACCCAGGACACCACCTCGGAGTGCTTTCTGAGCAGGGCACGGCGCTGGCGTTCCGTCATGCCGCCCCAGACTCCCCACTCGACCCGGTTGTCGAGCGCATCGGCGCCGCATTCCAGGATCACCGGGCAGTGCCGGCAGATCGTTGCGGCCTTTCTCTGGGCGGCGCCGCGAACGAACAGCCCGTCCGGGTTGCCGTTCCGGCAGAGGGCTTTGGAAACCCAGTCAGTGCGGTCGTCGTCCTTCGCGCTGCGCAGATGGTTGCGAATTGAGCTGTTGGCGCCGCTGTGTGCGGTGGTCCGGGTAGCTAACACCGCTTCCCCCTTCGATCCGGGCCGGCTACTTGACTTCCCTCCGGATCAGCCCGTGTAAACCTGAGGCGAATGTTGCGACCGTATGGAAGGCCGCCGGGTGGGCGTTAGGGGCTTTTGTCCCCAGCGCCCGGGGACTTTCGGTTCAAGAAATGTTGTCGCGGCGTCGCCGGGCGGCCCGGGAGGCCGGAACCGTGCTCCGAAGTCGCCCGAACGGGTGCCGTCGATGAGAATGGCGGTCGATGTTGAGACGGATGTCGTGGACCGCGGTCGTACCGTTGCTTGCCGTCGGGGTGCTGGCCGTGATCTGGGGCGAACGGCTCCGCCCGGCACTGGCCGCGGTGGTGGCGGCATTCCTCATCGGGGCGGTGCTGGCCGCGGTGCATCACGCCGAGGTGGTCGCGGCCCGGGTCGGCGAGCCATTCGGGTCCCTGGTGCTCGCGGCCGCGGTGACGGTGATCGAGGTGGCCCTCATCGTCGAGCTGATGGCATCCGGGGGCAACGAAGCAGCGACGCTGGCCAGGGACACCGTGTTCGCCGCGCTGATGATCACCACCAACGGCATCGCGGGGCTGTCGCTGCTGATGGGTTCGCGGCGTTATGGCGTCACGCTGTTCAACGCCGAGGGCAGCGGCGCGGCGCTGGCCACCCTGACCACGCTGGCGACGCTGAGCCTGGTGCTCCCGGCGTTCACGATCAGCGGCCTGGGCAAGGAGTTCTCGCCCGGGCAGCTGGTCTTCGCGGCGGTCGCCTCGCTGCTGCTGTACCTGGTCTTCGTGTTCACGCAGACGGTGCGCCACCGCGACTTCTTCCTGCCGGTCGCGCAGAAGGGCCAGAAGCGGCTGTTCGAGGACGAGAGCCACGCGGACCCGCCGAGCCGCGGCGCGGCGCTGGGCAGCCTGGGGCTGCTGCTGGTCGCCCTGCTCGCGGTCGTGGGGCTGGCCGAGGAGGAGTCGCCGGCCGTCGAGAGCGCGGTGACGGCGGTGGGATTCCCGCAGTCCTTCGTCGGCGTCGTGATCGCCTCGTTGGTGCTGCTGCCGGAAACCCTCGCCGCGGTGCGCGCGTCGCGGCAGGGCCGCATCCAGATCAGCCTCAACCTGGCCTACGGCTCGGCGTTGGCGAGCATCGGGCTGACCATCCCCGCGATCGCGCTGGCGTCGATCTGGCTCAAGGGACCGCTGGTGCTCGGCCTGGGCGCCATCCAATTGGTGCTGCTGGCGCTGACCGTCGTGATCAGCATGCTGACGGTGGTGCCCGGCCGGGCCACGCGGCTGCAGGGCGAGCTGCACCTGGTGCTGCTCGCCGCCTACGTGTTCCTGGCGATCAGCCCCTGACGCTCAGCGGGCGCGCAGCGTCTGCAGCGCCTTGTCCGCGTGGGCGTCCATGCTGAACTCGCTGGAGATCACGTCGAGCACCGTGCGATCGGTGTCGATGACGAAGGTGGTGCGCTTGACCGGCATCAACTTGCCGAGCAGGCCGCGCTTGACGCCGAACTGCGCGGCGACGGTCCCGTCCGTGTCGGACAGCAGCGGGTAGTCGAACTTCTGCATGTCGGCGAACTTGGCCTGCTTGTGCACGGGATCGACGCTGATGCCGACCCGGTTGGCCCCGACGGCGGCGAATTCGGCGGCCTGGTCCCGGAAGTGGCAGGCCTCCTTGGTGCAGCCCGGCGTCATGGCGGCGGGATAGAAGAACAGCACCACCGGTCCGCCGGCGAGCAGGTCGCTGAGCTTGCGTGGCGTCCCCGTTTGATCGGCAAGTTCGAAGTCCGCGACGGTGTCACCGGGTTTCATGTCGCGAGCGTAACGCCACCGCGGCCGGCGGGCCTCAGGAGCGCGGCCACGTTACGCTCGCGAGCCGCCGGGAGCTCGTCTGCGAGGATGGTTCGGTGCACGCCCACCTCGCCGCGACGACCTCACGAGAGGACTTCCGCCAGCTCGCAGCCGAGCACCGCGTGGTTCCGGTGACCCGCAAGGTGCTCGCCGACAGCGAGACACCGCTGTCGGCCTACCGCAAGCTCGCCGCCAATCGCCCGGGCACGTTCCTGCTGGAATCGGCCGAGCACGGCCGGTCCTGGTCGCGCTGGTCGTTCATCGGCGCAGGCGCGCCGTCGGCGTTGACCGTCCGCGGCGGCGAAGCGGTCTGGCTCGGGGCCGTGCCGCAGGACGCGCCCACCGGGGGCGACCCGCTGCACGCGCTGCGGGCCACCCTCGAGCTGCTGGCCACCGGCACCCTGCCCGGGCTGCCACCGCTGTCCGGCGGCATGGTCGGCTTGTTCGCCTACGACATGGTGCGGCGCCTGGAACGCCTGCCCGAGCTGGCCGTCGACGACCTGCACCTGCCGGACATGCTGCTACTGCTGGCCACCGACGTGGCGGCCGTCGACCACCACGAGGGCACCATCACGCTGATCGCCAACGCGGTGAACTGGAACGGCACCGACGAGCGGGTCGACGAGGCCTACGACGACGCGGTCGCCCGCCTGGACGTGATGACCTCGGCGCTGGGCCAGCCGCTGCCGTCCACGGTCGCCACGTTCGACCGGCCCGAGCCGCGATACCGCGCGCAGCGCACCGTCGAGGAGTACGGCAAGATCGTCGACTACCTCGTCGACCAGATCGCCGCCGGTGAGGCCTTCCAAGTGGTGCCCTCCCAGCGGTTCGAGATGGACACCGACGTCGACCCGATCGACGTGTACCGGATGCTGCGGGTCACCAACCCGAGCCCCTACATGTACCTGATGCATGTCCCGAATGATCATGGGGAAACGGACTTTTCGGTCGTGGGCTCCAGCCCGGAGGCGCTGGTCACCGTTCACGACGGCTGGGCGACGACGCATCCGATCGCCGGCACCCGGTGGCGGGGGCAGACCGACGAAGAGGATCAGCTGCTGGAAAAGGAACTGCTGGCCGACGAGAAGGAACGCGCCGAGCACCTGATGCTGGTGGACCTGGGCCGCAACGACCTGGGCCGGGTGTGCGCGCCGGGCACCGTGCGCGTCGAGGACTACAGCCACATCGAGCGCTACAGCCACGTCATGCATCTGGTGTCGACGGTGACGGGGATGCTCGCCGAGGGCCGCACCGCGCTGGACGCGGTGACGGCCTGCTTCCCGGCCGGCACGCTGTCGGGCGCACCCAAGGTGCGGGCCATGGAGCTGATCGAGGAGGTGGAGAAGACGCGGCGCGGACTCTACGGCGGCGTGGTCGGCTACCTCGATTTCGCCGGCAACGCCGACTTCGCGATCGCCATCCGCACCGCGCTGATGCGCGACGGCACCGCCTACGTGCAGGCCGGCGGCGGGGTGGTGGCCGACTCCAACGGCCCCTACGAGTACACCGAGGCGTCCAACAAGGCGCGCGCGGTGCTCAACGCGATCGCCGCCGCCGAGACGCTGACCGCCCCGGAGGCCGGCCGCCATGGCTGACGCCCGGCCCAACCGCCGGGCAAGGCTGGCCGTCGGGATGGCCCAGGTCTTGCTGGTGCTGTCGGCGGCGGCGTTGTGGGCGGCGTCCCGGCTGCCGTGGGTGGTGATCCGGTCGTTCGACGGGCTCGGACCGCCGCGCGAGGTGACGCTGTCCGGCGCGTCGTGGTCGACGGCGCTGCTGCCGTTGGCGGTGCTCATGCTGGCGGCGGCCGTGGCGGCGATCGCGGTGCGCGGCTGGCCGCTGCGGGCGCTGGCGGGGCTGCTGGCCCTGGCCAGCCTGGCCGTCGGATACCTCGGCGTCAGTCTGTGGGCGCTGCCCGACGTCGCCGTGCGCGGGGCCGATCTGGCCCACGTCGCGGTGATGACGCTGGTGGGCAGCGAGCGGCGCTACGTCGGCGCCGGCATCGCGGTGGCCGCGGCGGCGTGCACCCTGATCGCTGCCGTCCTGTTGCTGCGGTCGGCCGGCGATCCCGGGGCGGCGAGGCTGAGCGCCCGAAAGTATGCGGCCCCGGCGACGCGCCGCTCGAATGCGCTACGCGACGACGCCGATGGCGCGATGCTGGAGCAGCCGGAGACGTCGGAAATGTCGGAGCGGATGATCTGGGACGCGCTTGACGAGGGCTGTGACCCAACGCAGGAGCCGACCGATCTGCCCCGCGGCTCGGACACCGAGGGTCGGTGACGGGCCGCGAGCCGGGGGCCGCTACCCTTCATTCACGTCGTCGCAATCGGCTCCGATTTGTCAGGTAGGCCGTGGGGTGACGATGGGTGACAGCGCGAAGGGAAGCAACAGGCATGAGTCCGGCTACCGTGCTTGACTCCATCC
The DNA here is from genome assembly GCF_001668695.1 of Mycobacterium sp. E2497. NCBI lineage: Bacteria > Bacillati > Actinomycetota > Actinomycetes > Mycobacteriales > Mycobacteriaceae > Mycobacterium > Mycobacterium sp. E2497. Next base: position 7,475 of record NZ_LZKD01000242.1, on the reverse strand, counting down.
TCGAGGGAGTCCGGGCCGACGTCGCCGCGCGCGAAGCCCTCATCAGCTTGTCCGAGATCAAAGCCGCCGCCGCCGCGGCGCCGCCACCGCGTGACGTGATGGCCGCCCTGCGCGAGCCCGGCATCGGCGTCATCGCCGAAGTCAAGCGCGCCAGCCCGTCGGCGGGTTCCCTGGCCACCATCGCCGATCCGGCGAAACTGGCCCGCGCGTACGAGGACGGCGGAGCCCGGATCATCAGCGTGCTGACCGAGGAGCGACGCTTCCACGGCTCGCTCGACGACCTCGACGCGGTCCGCGCCGCCGTCTCGATACCGGTGTTGCGGAAAGACTTTGTGGTGCAGCCGTATCAGATCCACGAAGCCCGCGCGCACGGCGCCGACATGTTGTTGCTCATTGTCGCCGCGCTGGACCAGTCCGCCCTGGTGTCGATGCTGGACCGCACCGAATCGCTGGGCATGACCGCCCTCGTCGAGGTGCACACCGAGGAGGAAGCCGACCGAGCGCTGAAGGCGGGGGCCAACGTAATCGGTGTCAACGCACGCGATCTCGCGACGCTGGAAGTCGACCGGGATTGCTTTGCGCGCATCGCTCCCGGGCTGCCCAGCAACGTGATCAGGATCGCCGAGTCCGGTGTTCGTGGCACCGGGGACCTGTTGGCGTATGCCGGCGCCGGTGCGGACGCCGTTCTGGTCGGTGAGGGTTTGGTCAAAAGCGGTGACCCGCGCGCCGCGGTCGCCGACCTGGTCACCGCGGGCACCCACCCGTCCTGCCCGAAGCCGTCTCGCTAGTCGTCAAGTCGCTGGTGATGGTCAACCTGTCCCGCTCGGACCTTCCCCGTCCGAGTGCAGCCGTCGCCGAAACCACCCGCCACGAACCCGATGCGGGCGGCCATTTCGGTGTTTACGGCGGCCGCTACGTCGCGGAGGCGTTGATGGCGGTGATCGAAGAGGTCACCGCCGCCTACGAGAAGGAACGCATCAACCCCGACTTCCTGGACACCCTGGACGATCTGCAGGTCAACTACACCGGCCGGCCGTCGCCGCTGTACGAGGCCACCCGGCTGTCCGAACACGCCGGTGCCGCGCGCATCTTCCTCAAGCGAGAAGACCTGAACCACACCGGTTCTCACAAGATCAACAACGTGCTCGGTCAGGCGCTGCTGGCCAAGCGAATGGGCAAGACCCGGGTGATCGCCGAGACGGGCGCCGGTCAGCACGGCGTCGCCACGGCCACCGCGTGCGCCTTGCTGGGCCTGGAATGTGTGATCTACATGGGCGCGGTGGACACCGCGCGCCAGGCGCTCAACGTGGCCCGGATGCGACTGCTGGGCGCCGAGGTGGTGTCCGTGCAGAGCGGCTCGAAAACGCTCAAAGACGCCATCAACGAGGCGTTTCGTGACTGGGTGACCAACGCCGAGCGCACCTACTACTGCTTCGGCACCGCCGCGGGACCGCACCCGTTCCCGGCGATGGTGCGCGATTTTCAACGCATCATCGGGCTGGAGGCGCGGGTGCAGATCCAGGCCCAGGCGGGCCGGTTGCCCGACGCGGTAGTGGCCTGTGTCGGTGGGGGATCCAACGCCATCGGCATCTTCCACCCGTTCATCGACGATGCGGGGGTCCGCCTGGTCGGCTTCGAGGCGGCCGGTGACGGCGTCGAAACCGGAAGGCACGCCGCGACGTTCGCCGGCGGCTCACCCGGTGCCTTCCAGGGGTCGTTCTCCTACCTGCTACAGGACGAGGATGGCCAGACCATCGAATCGCATTCGATCTCAGCGGGTTTGGACTATCCGGGGGTGGGCCCCGAGCATGCGTATCTCAAGGAGATCGGGCGTGCCGAATACCGGCCGATCACCGACGCCGAGGCGATGGACGCGTTCGCGCTGCTGTGCCGCACCGAGGGGATCATCCCGGCGATCGAATCGGCGCACGCGGTCGCCGGCGCGGTCAAGCTGGGCCTCGAGCTGGGGCCGGGCGCGATCATCGTGGTGAACCTCTCGGGCCGCGGTGACAAGGACGTCGAGACGGCCGCGAAATGGTTCGGCCTGATGGGGCCCAGCGAGCGATGAACGTGCAACAGCGGCAAGCAAGCAGGCTCGGGCCGGTCTTCGACGCGTGCCGCGCGGACGACCGTGCCGCGTTGATCGGCTACCTGCCCACCGGTTACCCCGACGTGCGGGCCTCGGTGGACGGGATGATTGCCCTCGTCGAATCGGGTTGCGACATCATCGAAGTCGGTGTGCCCTACTCCGATCCCGGCATGGACGGGCCGACCATCGCCCGCGCCACCGAGGCCGCGTTGCACGCGGGAGTGCGGGTCCGGGACACGCTCGCCGCCGTCGAGGCGATCAGTGCGGCCGGTGGGCGCGCGGTCGTGATGACGTATTGGAATCCGGTGCTGCGGTACGGGGTCGACGCGTTCGCGCGGGATCTCGCGTCGGCCGGGGGACAGGGCCTGATCACCCCGGACCTCATCCCCGACGAAGCGGGGCCGTGGCTGGCGGCCGCCGAGGAGCATCGGCTGGATCGGATTTTCCTGGTGGCACCGTCCTCGACACCGCAACGGCTGGCGATGACCGTCGAGGCGTCGCGGGGATTCGTCTACGCTGCTTCCACGATGGGGGTAACCGGAGCGCGGGACGCGGTGTCGCAGGCCGCACCCGAACTGGTGGCACGGGTGAAGGCCGTGTCGGACATACCGGTCGGCGTCGGCCTCGGCGTGCGGTCGCGAGAGCAGGCGGCGCAGATCGCCGACTACGCCGACGGGGTGATCGTCGGGTCCGCGCTGGTGTCGGCGCTCGGTGACGGTGGGTTGCCCGCGCTGCGCGCGCTCACCGAGGAGCTGGCCGCCGGTGTGCGGCAGAGGGCGTCCGGCCGATGACGATGTTGCCGACGTATTTCCCGAGCCCGCACCAAGGTGTCTGGCACCTGGGGCCGCTGCCGATTCGCGCCTACGCGCTGTTCATCATCACCGGCATCGTGGTGGCCCTGCTGATCGGCGACCGGCGCTGGGAGGCCCGCGGCGGCCAGCGCGGGGTCATCTACGACATCGCCCTGTGGGTCGTGCCGTTCGGATTGGTGGGCGGCAGGCTGTATCACCTGGCCACCGACTGGCGGACCTATTGGGGGCCCGGTGGAGCGGGGCTCGGTGCGGCGGTGCGGATTTGGGACGGCGGCCTGGGCATCTGGGGCGCGGTGGCGCTCGGCGGTGTCGGAGCCTGGATCGGTTGCCGGCGGCACGGCATCCCGCTGCCGGCCTTCGCCGACGCGATTGCGCCGGGCATCATCCTGGCGCAGGCCATCGGCCGGCTCGGGAACTATTTCAACCAGGAGCTCTACGGCCGGGAAACCACGCTGCCGTGGGGCCTGGAGATCTTCTACCGCCGGGACCCCTCGGGGTACGTCGACCCCCATTCGTTGGACGGTGTCTCCACCGGCCAGGTGGCGCTGGTCGTGCAGCCGACGTTTCTCTACGAATTGATCTGGAACGTCTTGGTTTTCGCCTTCCTGCTCTACGCGGACCGGCGGTTCACGCTGGGCCACGGGCGGCTGTTCGCGCTGTATGTGGCCAGCTACTGCATCGGGCGCTTCGGTGTGGAGCTGCTACGCGACGACACCGCCACCCACATCGCGGGTATCCGGATCAACTCGTTCACATCGACTTTCGTGTTCATCGGCGCGGTGGTGTACATCATGGTGGCGCCGAAGGGGCGGGAGGCACCCGAGAGCCTGCGCGGCACCGACCACACCGCCGCGGAATCCCCGGCGGAGGTGCCGGCGGACGAGTCACCGACCGTCGTCTCGGCCGAGGCAGCGACCGCGGCGGTCGCGGCGGGTGCCGGCGGTGACGACGATGAATCCGCCGAGCCGGCGGAAAACGGCGAGGCTGCCCACGTAGACGAGCCCGAGACGGTCAAAGCGGAGGCTGCCGAAGAGCCCGGAGAGGCCGAGGAGCCGGAAGCGCAAGAGCCCGAAGCGGACGAGGCCGAGGGCGCAGCCGAAGAGGGTCAGCTCGACGAACCAGAGGCGGAAGTCGAGGAAGAGCCCGACGCCGATGAGTCCGAGGGCGACAAACCGGAGGCCGAAGAGCCCGAACCCGAGGCGGGCGATGAATCCGAGCCAGAGGCGGCACAGGACTCGGCCGAACCGGCTTCGGCCGCCGAGCCGTACAAGTCACCACGCAGCCGCTGGAGGCTGCGAAGGAACCGGCCGTCGAACAGCTAGTGGCTTGCTGCGTCTGGCATGCTGAGAATGTGACGCAACCGCATTCAGCTGGACAAGCGGTGGAACGGCGTCACGGCCCGCGCCGATACGCCGCCGCCGCCGGAACCGCGTTGGCGCTGGGCGGCGCGCTCGGCTACATCGGCCTGGTCGACCCGCACAACAGCAATTCGGTGTATCCGCTGTGCCCCTTCAAATGGCTGACCGGATGGAACTGCCCGTTCTGCGGTGGCCTGCGGATGACAAACGACCTGCTGCACGGCCACCTGGCCGCCGCCGTCAACGACAACGTTCTCCTGCTGTTCGGCATCCCGATGCTGGCCGGCTGGCTGCTGGTCGGCCGTGGTCGCGGCAAGCCGGCGCCGTCAACGGCGGCCTGGCTGACGATGGTGCTGGCTGTCATCGCGTGGACGGTGGTGCGTAACCTGCCCGGCTTCCCGCTGTTTCCGGCGATTCAGAGTGGTTAACGCGTCCGCCGCGCGAACGCCGTTCGGTCGGACCGGGCTGCTCTCACGCGACTATGCTGTGTCGGCGTGAGTAGACGCGGAAAGATCGTCTGCACCCTTGGCCCTGCGACGAATTCGGACGAGCTGATTCTGGCGCTGGTCGAGGCCGGAATGGACGTCGCCCGGTTGAACTTCAGTCACGGCGACTACTCCGACCACAAGGCCGCCTACGAGCGTGTGCGGGCCGCCTCCGACACCACGGGCCGCGCGGTTGGGGTGCTCGCCGACCTGCAGGGCCCGAAGATCCGGCTGGGGCGGTTCGCGACCGGGTCCACGTACTGGGCCGACGGCGAAACCGTGTGCATCACCGTCGCGGACTGCGAAGGCACCCACGACCGCGTGTCGACCACTTACAAGAAGCTGGCCGCGGACGCGACGGTCGGGGATCGGGTGCTGGTCGACGATGGCAAGGTCGGCCTGGTCGTCGAGCGCATCGAGGGCGACGACGTCATCTGCACCGTGGAAGAGGGCGGCCCTGTCAGCAACAACAAGGGCATCTCGCTGCCCGGCATGAACGTGTCCGCACCGGCCTTGTCCGAGAAGGACATCGAGGACCTGACGTTCGCGCTGGATCTCGGCGTCGACCTGGTGGCGTTGTCGTTCGTGCGCTCGCCGTCCGACGTCGAGTTGGTGCACGAGGTGATGGACCGGATCGGGCGGCGGGTGCCGGTGATCGCCAAACTGGAAAAGCCGGAAGCCGTCGACAATCTGGAAGCGATCGTGCTGGCCTTCGACGCCGTCATGGTGGCCCGCGGCGACCTCGGCGTCGAGTTGCCGCTCGAAGAGGTGCCGCTGGTGCAGAAGCGCGCCATCCAGATGGCCCGGGAGAACGCCAAACCCGTCATCGTGGCGACGCAGATGCTCGACTCCATGATCGAGAACTCGCGGCCCACGCGGGCCGAGGCCTCCGACGTCGCCAACGCGGTGCTCGACGGCGCCGACGCGGTGATGTTGTCGGGCGAGACGTCGGTGGGGAAGTATCCGCTGGCTGCCGTCCGGACCATGGCCCGGATCATCTGTGCCGTCGAGGACAATTCGACCGCCGCTCCGCCGCTGACGCACGTGCCACGCACCAAGCGCGGGGTGATCTCGTACGCCGCCCGCGACATCGGCGAGCGGCTCGACGCCAAGGCGCTGGTCGCCTTCACCCAGTCCGGCGACACCGTCAAGCGGCTGGCGCGACTGCACACCCCGCTGCCGCTGCTGGCCTTCACCGCGTGGCCCGAGGTGCGCAGCCAACTCGCCATGACCTGGGGCACCGAGACGTTCATCGTCCCGATGATGACCTCGACCGACGGCATGATCCGCCAGGTCGACAAGTCGCTGCTCGACCTCGGCCGCTACAAGCGCGGTGACCTGGTGGTCATCGTCGCCGGTGCGCCACCTGGCACAGTGGGTTCGACCAACCTGATCCATGTGCACCGGATCGGGGAGGACGACGTTTAGCGCAACGACCCATGGGACCCCGGTAGGAGACGCCGCCATCAGCACCAATTCGGATTTCGAGGAACTGCTGGCGACGCTCGACCTCAACCGCGTCACCGACGAGCGTTTTGTCGGGTCTCATCCCAGCAAGAACCCCATGCGGACTTTCGGCGGCCAGCTCATGGCCCAGTCGTTCGTCGCGAGCAGCCGCACGCTGGTCCGCGACGACCTGCCGCCCAGCGCGCTATCCGTGCACTTCGTCAACGGCGGCGACACCGCCAAGGACATCGAGTTCCACGTCACCAAGCTGCGTGACGAGCGGCGCTTCGCCAATCGGCGCGTCGACGCCGTGCAGGACGGCGTGCTGTTGTCCTCGGCGATGGTCTCCTACATGTCCGGCGGCCGCGGCCTGGAACACGCCGTCGACCCGCCGCAGGTGGGTGAGCCCGAAACGCAGCCGCCGATCGGCGAGCTGCTCCGCGGTTACGAGGAGACCGTCCCGCACTTCGTCAACGCCCTGCAGCCGATCGAATGGCGCTACACCAACGACCCGGCCTGGGTGATGCGCGAGAAGGGCGACCGGCTGCCCTACAACCGGGTCTGGATGAAGGCCGGCGGCGCCATGCCGGACGACCCGGTCCTGCACACCGCGACCATGGTGTACTCCTCGGACACCACGGTGCTGGACTCGGTGATCACCACCCACGGCCTGTCGTGGGGGTTCGACCGCATCTTCGCCGCCTCCGCCAACCATTCCGTGTGGTTTCACCGGCAGGTCAACTTCGACGACTGGGTGCTGTATTCGACGTCGTCGCCCGTGGCCGCGGAGTCGCGCGGGCTCGGCACCGGCCACTTCTTCGACCGCTCCGGGCAGGTCCTCGCCACGGTGGTCCAAGAAGGGGTGCTGAAATACTTTCCGCCCGCCCGCCGATAGATCGGGCGGGATACCCGCAGGACGTCGCCGCGGATTCGGCCCAGATGGGGCCAGATCGGGCGTAAGTTCGTGGCAGCCGGGTATTCGGTGCAGAGGCGGCGATCAGCCGCCCAGCTGGAACGTCAGCGCATCGGGAGGTGGTTGTGAGCGGGCCCTTGGTCGAGGTCTCAGCGAAGCCCCGCGCGCGCGAGCGCGTCGTCGTCTCGGTCGATTCGCGGGCAGCCCGGTTGATCGGTGTAGTGCCAGGCCGGCTGGTGATGGTGGCGGGCAAGGATCTCGCCCAGCCAGCAGGTGGCGCTGAGCAGGGCCAGCGCACCGATCAACCGGGCTGCCCGCGAATCGACCGAGACGACGACGCGCTCGCGCGCGCGGGGCTTCGCTGAGACCTCG